>NZ_AXBW01000020.1:0-1840 GCF_000475355.1 Marinobacter sp. C1S70
TAACGAGGCTGTAGAAAAACCCGATTCCGAGTCATTCCAAAGGCCTGGTTCCTGTAATTTTTATCACGGCCATCAACTGGCCGATTCCCGTGATTTCGATGTTCGGCCATCCGCTTCGGCCTTTTGGGGCTCCTGGATCCGGTATTGCTGGTGTCCAGCAGATGCTCGTCCGGGACTTCCACTCTCGGCATTACGCCACCATCCGCCCGTAATTCGCCAGCTTCTCAATATTGTGCACCAGGCAGTATAGCTGCCACTGGCCCTGCACCTTCTTTTTGCCCCGCAAACTGAAGCGATTCAGGCCCTTATTCGTGCCAATGTTGCCGAACACTGGCTCCACCACCGACATGCGGTGGCTGTAGATCTCTTTGCCCTTTGGGCTGTCCACCCGGTGTTTCATCCAGTCGGTGTAGTTGGGCAGGCGCTTGTTCTCTATGGTGAACGAGACCTGCCTTCCTGAACCTTTGCGATGATTGGCGGACGCCGGATTCTGCATGCACTGGCGCTTCTTCGTGCAGTGCCGGCATTGCAGCAAACGACCTTCGAAATGCATCCGGATTTTGCCATTCTCGGCTTTGCGTTTGCCTTGGTAGCTAATGGCATTGCCTGCCGGGCAGATGCACGTCAGATTCACCGGATCGAACTGGAATTCACTGGCTGGGATGATGTCTTTCCGGCCCGTGGTTGGCTGGTTCTGATGGCGTTTGCCGTACTTCTCTTTCTGATTCTGGAATTTCGGATCACGACTGCGGAACCGGTTGTCCGGCACGTAGCCATTAATCTGGCGCTCGTGCAGGTACTTCATGTTGGCTTCGTTGGCGAAGCCCGTGTCAGCGGTAACGATTGTGCCTTTCTGGTAGATGTTGTCTGCAATACCCAGCTTCTTGAAACGGACTTCCACGCGCTCCAACACCGGTTGCAGGGTGTGGTGTTCCTGGCCTTCACCAAAGGCCTGGGCATCAATAATGACTTGGTGTTTCCTGTCCACCGTGGCGACCCCGTTATAACCCTGGATCGTGCCCTTGCTGGTGGTCATCTTGGCGCTTTCGTTATCGGTGATGTTGCTCTTCACTTCCTTGTTCCGTTTTCCCCGGCCCATCCTTGGGCGGTTCGTCTTTAGGAAACGGTCCACTTTCTTCGCCGCCTCATCCAACGACAGGATGGTTTTCGCTCGTCGGATATCCCGGTCCAGTTCGGCTTCGGTCTCTGCTTCGTCCCGCTCGTAATGGGCCTTGAGGTGATGGCGAACCAGGCGTCGCAGCTTGGTACGTTTCTCTTCCAGCTCTTTGAATGTGCCGGACCATTCCTTGGCCGCGTTCGAGGGCATCTTGCAGCCGTCGATGGCAAAGAGTTCGTTGCCCAGCAGGCCTTGTTCATGACAGACCAGCAGCACCTGCTCGAACAGTTCTTCGATCTCACCCGAGTGGCTGCTGACAAACCTGGCCAAGGTGGTGAAGTGCGGAGCCGTGTCGCAGGACAGGGCCTTGAAAATGATGTTGGTCTCGCAGCACCACTGCATCTCGCGGCTGGAGGTGATGCCCTTGGAGTAGGCGAACAGGATGATCTTCAGGAGGATGGCCGGATCGTAGGCCAGCCGGCCGGTGTCTTCGTTGCGATACTTGGGGTGGAACACCGACAGGTCCAGCTTGTGCTCGATCAGGTAGTGCACCGCATGTTCAAAGGTGCCGGGCTGAAGCTGCTCCTGGTAGTTGATGACAACCATGGCATCCTGGTCGTAGTTGTAATGCTTGAAGCGGGGCATCTGACCACTCCTTGTCCGTTTGCCTGATGCTATCAAAACCGAGGGGGATTTCGGGGTTTTTCTACAGCCTCAACGCCA
>NZ_AXBW01000021.1:0-10192 GCF_000475355.1 Marinobacter sp. C1S70
CTTTTGTTAAGGGACACTAGCAGCCACCTCCATCAATTCGGCTTCTTTCTGAGTGCATTCCGTGCTCTCAGGGTCGCTCAATACAATCATCTCACCGGGCAACACCTGTGCGCCAAGATCCGGATTCAACCAATCAAAGCTATTTGGTTTTGCCGAGGCATCGCCGTACAGCGCACTCAACAATTCTCTTTTACTCATGGGTGCCTGAACGACATGGAAGCCCGGCTCTATCTCGGGCTCTGGCTGACCATTAGTTGGAGTTGAAGTCACAGTTGGCCCAGTCATACTGGATGCTACCGGCCCACCTGCCACAGGATTACTCGCACCAATCCCGGAACCATTGGTCCTTGGTGATACAGGAATAGCGCTGCCAGAGTGAGTAGCAGGAGGTGCCGCCCGCGAAGCGATCTTTGACGGCGCGGGGGAGATCCCTGAAAACGGCGCAGGCGAATGGCTATCACCAATCACAACGCTACCAGTGCCGATCGTGACACCACCACAAGAGATTGCACTGCCAGTCACTGCAGCAGGAATGCCATTAATCAGTACCGTTGCCGAACCCGCAGCAATAGCACGAGGATGAGGAGGGTGCTTTGGTTTGGAGTGTGGCGCGAGAGGGTCGCCAACGCGGGCGACGGGTTTGCCATCAATCAGCACGTCTGGAGAGCCCGCAATCACCGGCGTGGGAGGGAATCCTTGGTGGTCTGTTCCCAAGTCACCCAACAGCACAACTTTCTTGCTCATTACTTTGTTCCTTCTTTCCTTGAAGAGTCATCCATTTCAGTAGCCGTCACTGGCAACCAGAGCCCTATGGTAAACAAATGCTCACCAATACCCAACTCGAAGCTGATGCTTACAAATACTCCAAGAACATGATGATTGAGGGTGATATCCCTGAGCTCGCTGGTCCGCTATTTGTGGCCGGCCACTAAAAAACAAGCCGATCATTGCTCGCCAAATAGGGAAAGAAGCGACGGCGGCAAACACTATTTTCTCAGAGGATCTACTCAGACTTTTCCGTCTACGCAATCAAATCCGAAAACACCTTGGCAAAGGCCCGAAAATCGCCCAGGTGCTTACTGCAAATGGCGTACACGATCTCCCAGTTCACATCGTCATAATTGTGAACCATCACATTTCGGAATCCGACGGACTTCCGCATGCGAGACGCCAGCTCAGTATCGATGCTACGAGTTGTTCATCCATGCGTTGCGTCGACCTTCGAGGATACGTTTCTGGTAAGGGACAAAGTCCTCGTTTTCCATGATATTGCGATAAATCAGGTCACCCCATTGGTGGCGTGTGCCGACAACCTGTATGCCAGTGCTGACAATCTGGTTCAGTAAAGGCTGCCCCGCTGTGCGCAAGTCCACCAGGTCCACAGGGCGGTTGAAGGCCAGAGCAATGGCTTCGGTTAAGGCAATACGCTCATCCGCACGGAGCTCTTTGTCAGCCTGAACGGCAATATCTATATCGCTGTCTGGCCGGGCCGTTCCCCGAGCTATGGAGCCAAAGAGAGCGGCAACCCGGATATGCGGGAAATCAGCCAGTAACTCGCTGAGCTTCTCGATATCGGGATGTTTGGTTAGATCAGGGGCCATGGTTCTCGCCTGGACTGTCTAGATTCTGAGTGTATCAGAAAGCGTTCAAGTGGGCGGCCCAGAACAGAGTGTTCTCCGGTCATGCAGCCTCCCGGATCCCATTGAGCAACCTAGCTCAAACTGTGGGATCACAAAATGATATTCTCTTCGCGAAACAAGATCACTTATGGCAAAGAGAAGCATCCATGGGAAAATCCAGACTCATTGGCCCTCTCCTGCTCGTTGCAGGCACACCTCCAACCTTCTTCAAGAAACAGGTTCGGCCCGGATCATGATCAAAGCCTTTGCCGTTTCCAACTATCGCAGCCTCAGACACGTGGTCGCACCGCTGGCGGGCCTGAACGTTGTTACCGGTCCGAACGGCTGTGGCAAATCAAACCTCTATAAATCGTTGCGCCTGCTGGCGGAAACGGCAAAAGGCAACCTGATTTCCTCCCTGGCGGAAGAAGGCGGCCTGGACTACACCTTCTGGGCAGGGCCCTGCCAGTTCTCAAAGGAGATGCGGGACGGCTCCGCGCCCGTTCAGGGGACCGCCGGGAACACCCCATCCCGCCTACGTCTGGGGTTTGCCGGCGAAGAATTCGGCTACGCGATTTCTCTTGGGATTCCGGCCTCTACGGGGTTTGCAGGTTATCAGGAACCCAGCATGTTTCAGCTCGACCCTGAAATAAAACGCGAATGTATCTGGGTGGGTGATGTCTGCCGCCCAAGCAGTTGTCTGATTGATCGCGTCGGGCCGGTTGTCAAAGTACGTTCAGGGCGGAAATGGGAGGTCTACGACACCCGGCTAAACACCTATGAGAGCATTCTGAGCGAGATCAGTGATCCTGTGGCTATACCTGAAGTCCATGCCGTCCGGCAGGCCATCAGGCAGTGGCGATTTTACGATCAGTTCCGCACCGATCAACACTCCAGCATCCGCACCCCGCAAATCGGGACCCGCACCCCGGTGCTGGACCACAATGGCCATAACCTGGTTGCAGCCCTGCGTACCATTCACGAAATCGGCGACCGGGAGGGCCTGCACAGCGCTATTGAAGATGCCTTTCCCGGAGCGAGGCTCGGGTTCAGCACAGACGCAGGTAACCGTTTCGTCCTGGAATTTGAGCAGGCCGGCTTACTCCGCCCCCTGAATCAGGCCGAGCTTTCTGATGGCACCCTTCGCTACCTGCTGTTAGTCGCCGCGCTGCTCACACCCCGCCCACCATCACTACTGGTGTTGAATGAACCAGAAACAAGCCTGCATCCCGACTTGCTTCCGGCCCTCGGCCGACTGATCATTCGCGCCTCGCGGGAAACCCAGGTGTGGGTTGTTTCCCATGCCCCTCGACTGGTAGCCGCTCTGGAAGCAGACGACGATTGCCATTCCATCGCACTGAACAAAGAGCTGGGTGAAACCCGCATTCTTGGCCAGGGGCTTCTGGACGCGCCCCCCTGGAACTGGATGGATTGACGATGCAGAGAGTCACTAGGCTCCGGACATCACCTCCTGCAGGTTACGCATCAATTCCTCCAGCGGTGATCTCCACAGCACGCCCCCGTGCGCCCGGAAACACACAAGCGTCTCAGCAGTTACCCTTTTTCGCCTGGCCCGGTGGGCAGAAATGGCCACGAGACTTCCGGTAAGACCTGCGATCATCGTCATACCGACGGCGATCATAATCATAATCGCGATCGTGTTCCCTTTGGTCCCGGGTGGTCACGGCCGTTCCCGCTGCCGCACCGACAGCACCGCCAAGAATCGCACCATCTCTGCCACCCACCTCGTTGCCGATGGCGGCCCCGAGTGCGCCGCCAATACCACCACCCAGCGCGGCGTCGGCGGTGTCACCCGCAACGGCACCCAACGAGGTGGCACTCAGAGACAGAAAAACGAGCAGTGGTTTCATATTCATGATGTAAATCCCATGGTTCAGGTGGTCTGACTTGTCCTGTATCGCGGGCAGGAGAGCCTGTTCTCAGCGCCCCACCAGGCACCTGTCAGTTTTGAACCATTCGAGAATATCAGAAACACACGAGAAGCCACCTCTTACATTTTATTTATACTTCAACAGGTTACAAAGCCTTAACAACTGGCCTCCGGGTTCGGATGTAGGGTCAACGGCTAGACTGGGCAGACCGGAGGCGGCATTCTATTAGGCTCCGGCACCTAAAGACGCCCGGACCAACCACAACAGAGTGAAGAACTCACTCACCCCTCTGAACCGAATCGATGGAGCCTCGTAAGACCCATGAGAATTGCCGTATTTTGTGGTTCAAGCATTGGTGAAACCCCGGAATTCGCCCAGGCAACCCGTGCTCTGGGGCACTACCTGGCAACGAACGGAGTGGATCTGGTGTACGGCGGCGGCAACGTCGGCCTGATGGGCGTGGTCGCAGACGCCTTTCTGGAAAAGGGCGCCCAAGTGTACGGCGTGATTCCCGAATACCTGAAAGACCGGGAGCTGGCTCACCCCGGCCTGACCGAGCTGAAAATTGTTGCTGATATGCACGAACGAAAAGCCGCCATGGCCCGAATGGCCGATGCCTTTGTGGCCCTGCCCGGCGGCGTCGGTACCCTGGAAGAAATCTTCGAAGCCTGGACCTGGGCTCAACTCGGCTATCACGCAAAACCCTGCGCCTTTTACAACGTCAATGGTTTCTACGATAAATTGTTCGAGATGATCTCGAACATGACCGATTCCGGCTTCCTGAAACCGCACCATGCCGAGATGATTATCCACACGGATAACGAAGCGCAACTGCTCTCGGCCATCCAGTCCTACCAAGCTCCCAAACTGAAGTGGAGCTGAGCCGGCGGGCCGAACCAAACCCCGGAAGACCGGGACGACCGTCGGCCTGATTCCTGACCGGCTTTATCACGAACTTTACTCACAAAACCTGTGGATAACTGTGTTGGAAACCTCGGGTTAAGCGCCCGGAAGCCCCGAAGCAAAAGGGCTCGGGAAAGTTGATGCTAAAACGGGCAATCTCGTGACCATCCAGCAGCTATAGCGTTCTCCGATCATCAATTCAATTGATTCAACCTAGGGCACAAGAGGGTAGGCCGCCCTCACCTGCCTCATCACAATCCTGGCATCCTCCGGCTTCAAACCCTGCTTTCGCAACTGCGGCATCACCATCGCGCCCACAGCCTTACACCGAGGTTGATCAATGCCGTACTTTTGGAACACATCAGCAATGGCCTGCGGTCGGGCATCCGGATTGGCTTTCAGCAGGTTGCCGATGTCAATGGCGCAGGCCTGCTCTTCAGGTGCGGTATTTTGTTTACTCCGCCAGATCAGGAAAGCCACGATGGCGGCGAAAACACCGATGATCAGAAACTTCATACTACGGCACCTTTGTTCCGGTTTTTCCTAGCGAATACCCTGCGATTGCAGCCACTGGCTGATCTGGGCCTGATTCATGGCGCCACTCTGGCGCGCCATCTCCCGGCCGTTCTGGAACAGAATCAGGGTCGGTATGCTGCGAATCGCAAACTGACCGGCCAGCCCGGGGGCTTGCTCCGTATTCAGCTTGGCAAAGCGCACTTTCCCGCGCCAGGCCCTCGCGGCCTGCTCGAACTGCGGAGCCATCATTTTGCACGGGCCACACCAACTGGCCCAGAAATCCACTAACACGGGCAGATCGCTGCGCCCGGTATGGGTAGCAAAGTTCTGCTCCGTTAGCTCCAGAACCTGATCCGGCCAAAGCGGTTGTTTGCAGGCACCACAATTGCCGCCGGAGGACAACTTGTCGGCCGGTACGCGATTCACTTTGTGGCAATGGGGACATACCAGGTGTCGAACGTCAGTCATGATGAACAGGCCTCTGATTGGCTGATGGTAGAAATAATCAGGGCAAGAGAAGAGAAATCAAGCGGCACTAAAAATCGCGCATCTCACGAACACGCATCAACCGCTTTCCGCTACTATCAAAGTAAGTCGGTGTCAGAGGCTCAAGCGCCATGGGACTGTCGATAAAACAGTCGGAATTTACAGCCCCGGCGCCAAGCGGTCTCAATGTGTTTCGGTTTTCCGAAGTTTTTTTATGGGAATGCGCCCCAACCTATTAGGTTGCAATTCAAATAAACCATCAGAGGGAATCTTGATGACACAGATTATCGAACAGTTTCTCGAAGTTTCGAGCACTTACCTGCTATCACCCTGCGAAAGTGACTGCTGCCACAAATCCGCCGCCTGATCTGGTTGCCCCTGAAACCACAGGGTAATGCCAGGCAACGGCCAGAGTGCTGCCCCCTCGCTTAAAAAAGCTTACCCCCTTGTGTAACGAGTGGGTTCTCCGTAAAAAGGCATAGGAATCACAGCGGCCAACCCTCAGGCAAGGCCATCATCCATCCCAGGAGTGTTAACCGTGATTGTTCGCGAGCGCCCCGGCCCACTCCGGCTGTTGCTGGCCTGGAAAGGGTCTGTTGTCCCCCACATTCTGCCGCACATTCTGCTTACGGGAATGTTTGCAGCCGCCGTTACCTGGGTTTCGCGCCACCACTACCTCGACGGCATGGTCGACTACACACTTCTGCCGTTCACGATCATGGGCATCGCCCTGTCCATCTTTTTAAGCGTGCGCAACACCGCCACCTACGACCGCTGGTGGGAAGCCAGAAAACACTGGGGGCATATGGTGTACGAATTTCGCAGCCTGGCGCGGACTGGCACCATTTACCTGAGCCCGGAGCGACGCCGGGAGCTTCTGACCCGATGCCTTGCTCACGCTCACCTGCTGCGCGGCCAGTTGCGGGGAGAAGATGTACGGTCTGATCTGCCCGGGTCACTGGCGCCCGAACTCATTGACCAGGCCCTGAGCACACGCAACCCCGCCGCCTTCATGCTGCACCGGGCCGGAGACGTACTCGCCGAAGCCCATAAGGCGGGCGATCTGGATTCTGTAGCAACCGCGGCCTTAGACCAGCACCTTCATGGCCTCGCGGGCATTCAGGCGGCCTCGGAACGCATTGCCCTCACCCCGTTGCCCTTTGCCTACACCCTGCTGGCTCACCGCACCGCGTATGTGTTCTGCTACCTGCTACCGTTCGGGCTGGTAGGCGTCGCAGGCTGGTTTACGCCGGTGTTCACCGCCATCGTGGCCTACACGTTTTTTGGGCTGGACCGCCTGTCTGAACAGCTTGAGTTTCCCTTTGGCAGACACACCAACGACCTGCCGCTGGATGCCATCTGCCGCATTCATGAAATCAGTGTTGCCGAAGCCCTGGGCGACCCGGCACCCGAACCGCTGCAGCCGGTCAAATATCAGTTGCAGTAAGGGCCAGGCAGTTACAACGGCATGCGCCCGGTTCTCTCCAGCCGCTCGCTCACCCATTTGTGATACCGCTTTGCCAGCGCTGGCCGAATTACCGGCAAACCAATCAGCCAGGCAAGCGGTTTCAGCAGCCAGACCCGCGACATCAACAGAATATAGGCATCCAGTTCCCGGTGGATGTTGCCCTGGCCATCTTCCACATGGAGCTCCTGAAGCGCGGCTTGCGGGTCTATACCACGTTCCTCCAACTCCTCGTCACGGCCGGTGATATCCACCCACTCCACCGATTCGCCGGTCCTGCCCGCGAGTCGTTCATAAAGCCTGCGATCCTTGACACAGCTTGGGCAGGCGCCATCGTAGAACACACGAAGCTGATCGCCTGGTGCCGTCATCGCTATCCCCTCCTGTTTGCATCGCATTCATCTGACTACACGATAGAACAATGTGTGGCTCCCGTTAACCGTTCGGATCTCGCGGCATGATCCGCGAGAGGTTGTACCATCCCCCTGAAATTCCAGGCGCGTTTCGATTATTGTTTGGCTCGCATGCTTTTTGTTCGTGAGTCTCAGATAGCTCATTGCTGATGGTGGTGGCAGCGGGCTCCAACACCAGGCCAGCCACGCCAAGCGTTGCCATAAGCACCAGGAATTCGGTCCAGAGACGGCCCAATGATGGCAAGCTGCTCTCGCTCTCCGGCTCGTCCTGCCGGGTATCACTAGTAACGGAGGGGTACCACATGGGGTTGTCGCCGGCACTCTGTATGAGCCGGGTGCCATAGAAATAGAAGCCCAGCAGTATCGGGGTAACTGGATGGATGTTCCAGACGGTCACATCCGGCAAGGTCGGCGCCAGAAGGAGCAATGCCAGGAGCGCGATCAGCAGTCCGTTCTGCATCATGTTCGGCGCCGAGGCCGCCGCGTGTTCCAGGTTTGCACGACGGTAGACCATATCGGCAATAGCCAGGAAAAAGGTCTGTACCGCGATACCCTCGAGGGCGTTACTGACAGCCAACTCCGGGTGCCCACGGTATGCTGCTGTTACCGAGAGCACCGAACCACTGAGGGACGTCGCGGCCCCCAGAAGCACGGCTCCAGCAGTCGCCTCACCCAGCCCGGTCCGGTCGGCGAGCTGGTCGACCACCCGTGTGATGCGTGTGCCCGCAATCGCTATGACCAGCGCACAGACGCTGAAAACCACGATGCTCTGTGACAGCGTCCAGCTGTCCAGATCCAAGATCGGCAATGTCATCCTCCTGTTGCCCCTGAAGCCTGCCGCGCAAGCAACGCGAAACGCGCGACAGCGGACCGTGCGCGTCGCCGGGCAGATAAGAGTCGCTATTGTGAAACAAGCCCGCTTCACGCCCATAGTGGAGGGATCCAGTGCCACCGTACAACCCTTGGCTGGGGTTTCCCATGCCCATTTGCACTGCCACGGTCGCGAATCTGGCTCTCTCGCAACAGCAGAAATCACAAATCGCCGAGGCAACCGCAGCGTCCCACAGCGCCCAAATCGTGGACACCACAGCTGATGATGTCCGGATCTATCTGCCGCACATTCCGGCCACCCAGAGGATCGAGTTTGGGCGGTTTTTGCCAGAACCGGGCGATAAAGCTAAACGGGAAAAGGGAATGACTCTGGAAAAGCGGGCCGGCTTGCCCAATACTGGATCTGTCCCGGTTTTCCGCGGTTCGGGCTTTACTGCTAGTATTCAGGACCACCATCTGAGACAAGGACAGCTCAAGCACGATGAACAGCAACTACAAAATCGCTCTACTCATCGACTGTGATAACGTCAGTCACCAGTCCATCGAAGGGGTACTCCAGGAGCTCGCCAAATACGGGGCCGTGAACGTTCGCCATGCCCACGGAAACTGGAACGGACCCCAATTGGGGGGTTGGATCGAAAAACTACATTCCAACGCCATCCGGCCGGTTCAGCAGTTCGCCTACACAACCGGCAAGAACGCGACCGATGCATCAATGATCATTGACGCCATGGACCTGCTCTACAGCGGGAACGTCAATGCCTTCGCCCTCATGACCAGCGATTCCGACTTTACGCCTCTGGTAATGCGAATTCTCGAAGCCGGGCTACCCGTCTTTGGCTTCGGCGAGCGCAAAACCCCGATGCCTTTCGTGAACGCCTGCTCGCAATTCATCTACACAGAGAACCTGCGCGAAGACACCGAGGAACCCGACAGCATCAGCAACGGCGGCACGCCAAAGCCCACCGTAGAAACAAAATGGGGCCGGAATCAACTGAGGGGCGACGCAGTCCTGGTACGAACTCTACGAACTGCGGTGGAACAGACAGCGGATGACGATGGCTGGGTCCATCTCGGAAAGGTTGGCCAGTACATTTCCAACAACAGCTCGTTCTCCCCCGTGAACTACGGGTACAAGAAGCTGAGCGATCTTATCCGAGCCAGTGAACTCTTCGAAATGAGTGTGCGGGATAAGAACGTCCTCCATATCAAAAGCCCGGAGAAATAGATCTGTCCCGGTTTTTACTCGGCTAACACCGCTACCACGTGTTTGTCGCGTGCATAGCTTTGTTAGGCTCCTTTTCCATACCGTTTGGATTGGGAATCCCTAGCCTGTCATAGTAAGCTTGTACAGCCGGGCTGATTACGTTCTCAATATAAGCATCAAAAATCTCTTGAGGCATACCGTCCAATCTATTTTTTATTCTTTTTATATATAGCTTAGTTTCTTTTTTATTTCGATAGCCTGATGAGGAGGCCAAAACTATTAGATCCGACTCAAGCTCCTCAAAGGACTCACTTAACATGAAATTTCGTGCGTTCTCTAGGATTGCCATATCAGATTCGCTCGTTGGGAGCGACGATGCCAACTTATCAAAAGCCCCGAGAAACTGAATAAGCATTTGATTTCGGTTTAGATTAAAGGCCAGCAGTGGATAGATTTTGGCCAACTCATTGACAGATTTTTTGTACTTATTGATAAATCGGCTATCAAACCTGCCTTCTCCCATACCAGTTAGAAAAGGCAATGCCTTTATCATTCCATCTCTAATAGATTTCTCCTCGTTTTCCCCAACATTTTCATAGGGAAACTTGTCTTTTATTCGACTAACAAGCATGGAGTGAAATTTTTTGGATCCAACTACTCTAATCATAGCAATCAGAGACCAGACCTCTAAGAGCTGAAAAAGCGATTCATTTACCTTCTCTCTTACTTCCCTTCTGTTTCTGAAATAGAAGCTTGCCGCACTTATCGCGCCACCAAGAAGAGCTCCGATTATTACAGCGAGAACCTTTACATCCACGGCAATATATCCATATGAAATCTAACGAGGCTGTAGAAAAACC
>NZ_AXBW01000022.1:0-92925 GCF_000475355.1 Marinobacter sp. C1S70
ATCGTGTTTTTACACAGCCTCCTTTGGGCCGCCGTTTTTTATTGGGTTACTTCTATGATGTTGATCCCGAGCAGATAACCATCACCATCCGGCTCACAACGCACCACCTCGCCGAGCGTCTCCAGGGGCGGGAACTGATCTCCAGCGGACTCCATTCGGGTTCTCAGCTCCTCGCCAATCCTGAACGGTCGTTCCACTGCTACTTGCATACCGGCGGCACTGAGATCCCGGCAGATACCGGTGTGGGTTTCACCATCGTTGCCGATAATCGTGATGGTGCTGTTCACCTGCATACGATGGAAGTCGCGCTTCTCAGAGTAATCTTTCATCACCTTTACGCCCAGTTGTCGGTTTTTCTTGTCGGTTTGAGCATGGGAATGATCAGGGCCAGCAGTACGCCGCCAAACACGAGGCCCGCGCCCAGAAGCATGAAATCAGATTCCTTGCTGGCCTCAAGACGCTCGTTTTCCGCTGTCAGTACTTCCAGATCATTCCGCAGTTTCTGGTTTTCTTCGCGCAATTCACGGTTACGACGCTCAAGATTGATGGAGTCAGCGGCAATATTCTTGATGCGTTGTAGTTCAGTTTGCAGGTCTTCCGCTCGATTGGAAAGATTATTCTCGGCATTCTGCAGAGAATTTCGCTCTTCGGTAACGGCGGCCAGTTGCTGACGAGCTTCAGTCAGCTCAGATTGGGTTTCGTCCAGTTGACGACTGACCCGACGAAGCTGATCAGCTGCGATCGGTTCGTTGCTCAGGTATTGGCTCGCAACCCAGCCTTCCGTCCCTTTCGGCGTGCGTACGCGGGTGTAATTGTCACCGGTTTCCAGCACCTCCAGTGGCGTCCCACTGGGGAGGGCATTTTCGATGATACGGTACTGCGTGCCGGCGCCCGAGCGCACAGGTAGGTAAAGCTGATCATCGACCCAGACGGTGCGCGCCTGCGCAACGGAAACGGAGCTGACAATAAGCACAAGGCTGAAAAGGAGGCGGAGCGGTGTCACGGAGTACGTTCCCTGATAGTGTTATTACTGATGATTTAAACCCGCAATTCTGTCACAAGGTGGCCGCTATTCAAGCACCTCAGCGTTACAATCCGCTCATGCTGGCGGCTGCTGCGTTCAGGGCAGCACCACCTTGTAGGGTTTGACGATTACCTTGTCATACACGCCGGCATCGACGTAGGGATCTGCATCGGCCCAGGCCTGAGCCTTCTCCAGCGATTCAAACTCGGCGATGACCAGGCTGCCACTGAATCCAGCTTCTCCAGGATCGGGCGAATCAATGGCGGGATGGGGGCCGGCTACCAGTAACCGACCTTCGGCCTTGAGCTGTTCCAGCCGGGCCAGGTGGGCAGGCCGGGCTTCTTTGCGCAAGGGCAGGCTGTTGGCAATGTCTTCGCTGATGATGGCGTAATACATGAGTTCTCCGATCTGCGATCAGCTGAGGTTAGGGGCACTGCCTGAAGGCTGCTACACTGGTGCCCGTTTCGTTAATCAGGAATGTTCGTGACTATACCCCAAGACTCCAGAACGTGCATTGATCTGCATTGCCATAGCACGGCATCCGATGGCGCGCTGTCTCCAGAGGCCCTGGTAGCCAGAGCTGTTGAGCAGGGGGTCAGCCATCTGGCATTGACCGATCATGACACCATCGCAGGTCTCGAGGTGGCGAGAAGTGCGGCATCCGGTTCCGGCCTGTCCCTGATTAACGGTGTGGAGCTTTCCTGTGTCTGGCGTAGCCATACCATTCATGTGGTTGGGCTCGATTTTGACGAACGTGATCCTGCGTTTCTCTCAGCACTTGAGCGTCAGAACGAGAACCGCTGGCAGCGGGCTCGGATGATAGCCGACAGGCTAAGCCGCCTGAACGTGGACCAGCTCCTTGAGCGGGCGACGAAAGTGGCCGGAGGGGAGGTGCCAGGGCGCCCGCATTTTGCGGAGGTACTGGTAGAAGACGGTGTCGTACCCAAGGTGGCGCATGCGTTCAAACGGTATCTGGGTACAGGTAAACCCGGGGATGTGAAGGCGTGTTGGCCAGAGTTGTCGGAGGTGGTGCAATGGATTGTGTCGGCCGGCGGAATTGCTGTGCTGGCCCACCCCAGAAAATACCGTCTTACCGCAACCCGTTTAAGGGCGCTGACTGCGGATTTCGGCCGTGCCGGAGGGCAGGGCATTGAAGTGTCAGTATCAGGCCAGTCCAGTGGCGATCTGGGGTTTGTGGCCGAGCTGGCGCGGCGGGAAAAACTCTGGGCCTCGCAGGGCAGTGATTTTCACTTCCCTGGAGCTCCCTGGTGTGAGCTGGGGCGCATAATGAAAATGCCAGAGGGGCTGGAGCCCGTCTGGCATCATTTTCGGCAACCGATTGAAGCCTGAGGCTTCAGTCCGGTGCGTGGAACAGCAGGTAGAGATCGGTCAGAGAGTCCGGGATGGCCTCTGCCATCTTGGCTGACAGCTTCTCGTCATTCCGGACTTTCTGGAAGTCCTCGTCCTCAAACAGGCCGGACAGTGTCAGCATCGGCACCATAAGGTCCGCCACTTCATCCTCATCCGCAGCCTGAAGCCAGGCCTCCTCATGCTCGAGGAAGGTATCGACAAAGCCCGCGCACCAGTTTTCCAGAGCGTTCATCGGGTCGCCGTCTTCTGGCTCCGGAAGCTCCAGTGGCTGGCCCATATCCAGGGCGTGGGCCATATCCCGTGCAAGCTCATTTACACAATGGGTAAAGGTGTCAGGAATGCCGGTATCCGGCAGCTGATCGGTGCCGGTGGCAAGGCGGAAGAGATCTTCCGCCTTCAGGCTGACCGGCCCGATCACGCTGGCACACACCACGCCGTGGAACCCAAAAAAGTCCAGGGCATGATCCCCCCAGGGTTCTGCGAACAGAATGTCTTCCAGCGCTTCGATGTCCGAGTTGCTCAGCATGATCAGTTGCTCCCGGCCTGCTTGGCCTCTTCTGCCTTTTTGGCTTCTTCGGCCGCGCGTTGGCGCTTGCGGACCTCTCTTGGGTCATTATAGGCCCGGCCCGGAGTCACCGGGATACCTTCCGGGGCACTGGCTTCCTGAGCCTCTTCTTTCTGCTCCGCTGGCTTTTCGCTAGCCGGAGCTGGCTTGGCTTTTACGGGCTCTGCAGGCTGCTCCGGTTTGTCAGCGGGTTTTTCGCTGCTGGATCCGGCCTGCTTCTCCGGCGCCGTATCTACTTCAGGCTCGGTTTTAGCGGTCTCGGCTTTCTGTTCCGGCGCCTTGTCGGCTTTATCCTCGGCAGCCTTCTGATCAGAAGCCGCGCCGGTTTCCGGCTCAGACGCCTTCGGTGAGTCAGCCTTGGCTTGCCGGGGTGCCTTGGCCTCTGCCTTGACCGGTTCTTTGTCTTCGGCTTTGGCAGGCTCGGCGCTGGCCTTTTCTGCAGGTTGCTCGGCTTCTGTTGCGGTGACCTGCTCGGTACGCTGAGGCTTGGCTGCCTGTTTCTGCTCGTCTTCTGCCGGCAAGCTCTCCTTGTCACCCTTGTCTTCGGCAGCGCCGGATTTTTCAGCGCTATCCGCAGAGCGAGGCTTGCGCTGGCGGCCGGAGCTGCGGCCTCTGCGGCCGTCAGACTTCTCTTTGCGGCTGCTCTCGTCCTTTGCTTCAGGCTTGTCTTCTGCTGACGGAGCCTCTTTTTGCTCGGCCTGTTCGGTTTTGGTCTCCGGCTTCGCGGCCATTTCCTGTTGTTCAGGCTTGCGGTTCTCTGGCGCAGCCTTGGCTTCAGGCGTTGTTGCGGCCGCTTGCTCGGCTTTATCTACGTGCGGCTCACTGGCTTTAGCGTCCGCAGCAGCAGTCTTGTCAGCCGCTTTTTCCGGCTGGGTATCTTTCTGGTGCTTCTCGCTGCGTTCCGCTTTGCGTGCTGCTGGCGTAGATGCCGGAGTCTCGGCGGGGGAGCCGTCCCGGTTACGTTGCCGGCGCGGTTTGCGTTGCTTGTCGTCACCGCCCTGCTTGTCGTTGGAAGGTCCCTTCTGGGACTCCTGCTGTTCCCGGTTGTCCTGCGGGCCTTTCTGGTCACGCTGGGGACGGTTCCGGTTCTGGCCGCGGCCCTGGGAGTCTTTGCGGTTGTCCCGGCGGTTGTCATTTCCCTTGCTGTCGCCAGAGCGGTCGTCCCGGTTGGAACGGTTCTGGCCACCGCGTTCACCACGATTCTGATCGTCACCACGGCCACCACGATTGCGGCCCCGGTTGTCGTCGCCACGGTTCTGCTGGCTACCCTGGCGGCGATCGTTGCCGCTGCGGTTGCCGCCGGAGCGTTGGTCATCGCGGGCAACGCGGGATTTGCGGCGATCCTGGCGGGCCTGGTTCCGACGCTCTTCACTCCGGTTGCGGTTGGTGTCGCGGCTGGCTTCCTGCTCCGGTTCTTCGCCCCGGAAGAAGCACGCGATCTTCTTGCCCAGTTTGCGGAACAGGCCTTCTTCCTGCTCAGCAGCAGCCGTTGGCGCAGCGGCTGTCGGTGCTGGGGCTGGCGCAGAGGGGCGGATAGCTTTCACGGCGGCCTGTTCGCGCACCGGTTTCTCGGCACTTGCAACTTCTACGGCTGCCTCTTCCTCGCGCTCGCTGTACTGTTGAGCTACCTGATGGCTGGAGACATGCTCTGGAGAGGTTTCGTCCTGACGCAGGCGCAGAATCTCGAAGTGCGGCGTTTCCATGTTGGGCACAGGTGCGACCACAACCGCTACGCCTTGACGGGCTTCAATGTCGGCCAGCTGCTTGCGTTTTTCGTTCAGCAGGAAGGTGGCCACAGAAACCGGCACCATGGCTCGTACTTCTGCGGTCTTCTCCTTGGAGGATTCTTCGTAGATCAGGCGCATGATGCTCAGCGCCAGAGATTCGATACCCCGGATGGTGCCCTGGCCTTCACAGCGTGGGCAAACCTCGCTGCGGGTCTCGCCCAGTGAGGGACGCAGACGCTGGCGTGACATTTCCAGCAGGCCGAAACGCGAGATCTTGCCAACCTGAACGCGGGCCCTGTCGAGTTCCAGCGCTTCACGCATCTTCTGCTCGACTTCCCGCTGGTGTTTGGCTGGCGTCATGTCGATGAAGTCGATAACGATCAGGCCGCCCATATCCCGCAGGCGTAGTTGCCGCGCGATTTCTTCGGCCGCTTCAAGGTTGGTCTGCAGGGCCGTTTCTTCAATATCCTGACCCTTGGTGGCCCGGGATGAGTTGATGTCAATGGACACCAGGGCTTCGGTCGGGTCGATGACAATCGAGCCGCCGGAGGGCAGTTTCACTTCGCGCTGGAACGCCGTTTCGATCTGGCCTTCGATCTGGTAACGACTGAACAGAGGGATTTCGTCCTTGTACAGCTTGATCTTGTTCTCGAAGGTGGGCATGACCGCCCGAACGAAGCTCAACACGTCTTCGTAAACGTTATCGGCATCGATCAGGACTTCGCCGATATCCTGGCGGAGGTAATCGCGCACGGCGCGGATGATGACATTGCTTTCCTGGTGGATCAGGAAAGGCGCTTTGCGCTCGCCAGCCGCCTGGGTAATGGCTTCCCAGAACTGTACCAGGTAGTCGAGGTCCCACTGGAGCTCTTCGGTGGTGCGGCCAATACCGGCAGTACGCACAATAATGCCCATGGACTTCGGCACCTGGACACCGTTCATGGCCTCTTTCAACTGGGCTCGGTCATCGCCTTCAATCCGGCGTGAGATACCGCCTGCACGGGGATTATTCGGCATCAGAACCAGATAACGGCCAGCCAGGGAGATGAAGGTGGTCAGGGCGGCGCCCTTGTTGCCACGCTCTTCCTTGTCGACCTGAACGATCACTTCCTGACCTTCAGAGACAACATCCTTGATGTTGATTTTGCCCTCAATCTGCCCGGGCGATTTCTTGAAATACTCTTTGGAGATTTCCTTCAGGGGCAGGAAGCCGTGGCGCTCTGCGCCAAAGTCAACGAAAGCCGCTTCAAGGCTGGGTTCTACCCGGGTAATGCGGCCCTTGTAGATGTTGGCCTTTTTCTGTTCGCGGGTACTGGATTCGATATCAAGGTCGAACAGCCGTTGGCCGTCAACCAGCGCGACGCGCAACTCTTCGGGATGAGTTGCATTGATCAGCATTCTTTTCATGGAAAGAAAGGGTTCCTGTCGTTTGTTGGTGACAGAAAACCGGGGGGATTCGCATCAGCGAAGCAGGATGTGCGTGCCGCGGGCCCTTTACAGCAGGCAGGCCGGCGGCCAGACGGATCATACCCTTATGGGGTGCAATCCTGGGTGTCTGAGACCACCGCCGACATCCCGCCTGCCGGTGGGCAGGTCGAGGTCGAATAGGGTGAGAGTCTGTTGACGCATAATATCCGTTTCAGGTTCACACAAACCCCTGGGTCTCACGTCGTATTGGTTTGCTGGACGGCCCGGGTTTGCGTGGCAATGATTCTTCGCGATGTCGCCCGACGGTTTTCCAGTCGGTTTTCCTCTCCCGGAGCAGGTAACAGCCTTTCTCGGTCTGGCCTGTGATTCCGGGAGTCTGTTTCCCGCTGCATCCGTTAATGATTGGTTTTGCAGCGTTCAAACTCTTAATCAGTATCGGTATACTGCTGCCGCTCCGGCTTCTGACCAGAGTTCGTCAGGCCGTAGACAAACGGCAGAGCACGCCGGAATATAACAGGTACGGCGTGGCCAGGCAACTCCTCAGTTGCGTCCGTCCCGGTATGCTGGGGCGGCCATACGATGCCGCAATTCATCAACGCAAGGGTTTACATGTCGCGCTCCCCCGATTCCCGTAAGACAAAGGGTCGTCGCCCCCCCAGTGGGAAGGTCCGTGAAGTCGGAAAGGCCGTTGTAAAAACGGGGACTGATCGTGTTCCGGGAAAGGTGGCGACAGAGGTTCAGTGGATTACCGTTGATGAGGATATGGCAGGGCAGCGGGTGGATAATTTCCTGCTTGCACGATTGCGGGGGGTGCCTAAAAGCATTGTCTACCGCATTGTCAGAAAGGGTGAGGTGCGGGTAAACAAAGGGCGTGTAAAGCCTGATACCCGTCTTAATCCGGGGGATGTGGTCAGAATTCCGCCGCTGGTGCAGCAGGCCAGGGCGGAGCAGCCCAGGCCCGGCAGTCGGGTGCAGGGGGTTATGGAGGCTGCGGTCGTTTTCGAGAACGATGAAATGCTGGTGGTGAACAAGCCCTCCGGTATAGCGGTTCATGGTGGAAGCGGACTGAGTTTCGGTTTGATTGAAGTGTTGCGCTCGGCCCGGCCGGAAGCCAGGTTCCTTGAACTGGTTCATCGTCTGGATCGCGATACGTCTGGTCTGGTAATGGTGGCCAAAAAGCGATCCGCGTTACGGTTTTTGCAGGATGAGCTGCGGCAGAAGCGGATTCGCAAGTATTACCACGCTCTGGTGGTCGGCAGTTGGCCGGAAAATGTTGATCGTGTTGCTGAGCCACTGTTGCGTTTTGAGATGCCTAATGGCGAGCGTCGGGTTCGGGTCAGTGAGGAGGGCAAGAGTTCCCTGACTTTGTTTACCTGTTTGCAGCGATTTCAGGGGTATAGTCTTGTTGAGGCATCGCCGGTGACCGGAAGAACTCACCAGATTCGGGTACACAGTGCCTGGGCGGGTCATCCGATTGCCGGGGATGACAAGTATATGGATGATGCGAGCCTGAAAGCTTTCCGGGCCATTGGTGGGCAGCGCTTGATGTTGCACGCCAGGGCTCTTGAGTTTTCGCTTCCGGGTTCGGGCGAGCCCATGTGGCTGGAAGCAGTATACGACGGGCCCTTTTCCGGGGTGCTCGAAGAATTGACCAAGCGAAGCGGGAAGCGGTCTTAATGAAGGTAAAAGTCGTTATTTTTGACTGGGACGGAACGCTGATTGATTCAGTGGACCATATCGCTGACAGCCTGCACCAGGCAGCAACGGAGCTGGGGTATCCAGAGCTGGAGCGAGAGGCCTATCGCGACATTATCGGTCTGGGCATGATTGAGGCGCTGGAGAAGCTGTATCCGGGTCTGAGTCGTGAGGAGATGGTTCGTATTCGTGAAGGTTATGCCGGTTACTTCTTCAAGAAGGTGACCACGCCCCAGAATGTGTTCGACGGCATGGCCGATTTGGTTGCCGATCTCCGGGGGTCCGGGCGCGGGTGTTCGGTGGCGACTGGCAAGAGTCGGCGGGGTCTTGAATTGGCGTTGACCTCCAGTGGTCTGGGGTCGCATTTTGATATCACGCGCTGTGCGGATGAAACCCGGTCCAAGCCGCATCCGTTGATGCTGGAGGAAATCCTGGCGTTCTACGGCTATGAACCGGAAGAGGCTGTGATGATTGGCGATACCCGTTACGATCTGGAGATGGCTCAGCGTATTGGCATGCCCTCCATCGGTGTGGAGTGGGGGGTGCATAAGCGTGATGTGCTTGAGACCTATGATCCTCATGCAGTGGTGAATTCAGTGGCGGACCTCCGGAAGGTGTTGGGTCTGCGCTAACAGCAGGACGTTGCAAGTAAGGAAGACGAATGAGCGAGTGGGATTCGGATAAGCAGTCGGAGTGGGGCGACAAGCCCGTTGAGTCAGAAGCCCGGGGCGCCCGAGGTGGCTTGTTTGGCAGCAGGAAGCCGTCGATGCCGCCGGAGACGGGGCGTGATTGGCGTCTGATTGAAAAGCTGGTGATGTCCTTGCAGGCAGAGCAGCGACGCAGTCGTCGTTGGGGTATTTTCTTCAAGCTACTCACGTTCGGATATCTGTTTGCGCTGCTGTTCATGATTCGTGCGCCCTTCGGAGAAGGCGTCGGGGCCACAGTGGGAAGCCATACCGCGCTGGTAGAGGTGAGTGGCCCGATTGCTGCTGATGAGCTGGCCAGTGCAGATAACCTGGTCGGGGCATTGCGTGCCGCGTTTGAGGCCGAGAGCTCGAAGGCGGTTGTGCTGCGGATTAACAGTCCGGGCGGCAGTCCGGTGCAGTCCGGCTATGTCTATGACGAGATCAAGCGGTTGAGGGAGGAGTATCCCGACAAGAAGATCTACGCGGTGATTTCTGATATTGGTGCATCGGGCGCTTATTACATTGCCGCAGCAGCCGATGAGATATACGCCAACCGGGCCAGTCTGGTCGGATCGATTGGTGTAGTGGCCGGTGGTTTTGGCTTCACTGAGGCGATGGAAAAGATTGGCGTGGATCGTCGTCTCTATACCGCAGGTGACAACAAGGCTTTCCTGGACCCGTTCTCGCCGGAGCAGGAGGAAGAGGTTGCGTTCTGGCAGAGTGTGCTTGAAAACACCCACAAGCAGTTCATCGAAGCGGTCAGGCAGGGACGTGGCGATCGCCTGGCGGATGACCCCAGGCTGTTCAGTGGCCTGGTCTGGAGTGGTGAGCAGGCGGTTGAGCTGGGGCTTGTAGATGGTCTGGGCAGTTCATCCTGGGTCGCGCGCCAGTTGGTGGGCGAAGAGGAGCTTGTCGATTACAGTCGCAGCCGTTCTCCTTTTCAGGAGTTTGTGGATCAGCTGGGGGTGGCCGTTGGTGAAGGTGTCGCAACCCGGTTGATGGAGTCACGACTGGAGCTCCGATAAGTTGCCTCGGGCATCAGTCCAGCAATGGATTGATGCCCAGCTCTCTCAGTATACGGGTGAGCGCAATCAGCGGTAGGCCGATCAGGCTGTTGGGATCGTCGCCCTGAAGGCGGCTGAAAAGGGCGATGCCAAGACCTTCCATCTTGAAGCTGCCCGCGCAGTCGTAAGGCTGCTCTTTCTGCAGGTAGCCTTCAATTTCCTCTTCCTGTAAGTCCCTGAAGTGCACCTCAAACGGTTCGCAGTGAGTTTGAAGGTTGCCGCTTCGGGTATCCAGAACTACCAGACCGGTGAGAAAGCGCACCCGGTTGCCACTGCTTCGCATCAATTGCTGTTTTGCTGTGTCGTAGCGGCCGGGTTTGCTCAGGAGGCTGCCATCCGGTAATGCCGCCACCTGGTCGGAGCCGATGATGATATGGTCCTGAAAGCGCGGGGCGAGAGCTTTTGCTTTGCTTTCTGCAAGTCGGACGGCCAGGGCTTCGGCTGCTTCTCCTGGAATGGGTGTTTCGTCGATGTCGGGGCTGGCAGTGTCGAACGCAAGGTTGAGCCGGGCCAGCAATTGCTTTCGGTAGGGTGAGGAAGAGGCCAGTAGCAGCTTGGGAGGAAGCATAGGGTTTCAGGTCCGGTCGGTTGGATATGGGAGTTCTTTCGGGCTGATATCGTAAAATACCCCTATTCCGGGCGAAAGGCCCGGTAGAAAGTCGATTAAGTCTTTGACAGAGGCGGGTCTCGCCCCTAAAATTGCGCGCCTATGTCCAAAGCGCCGATCGTCGAACTGCCCAGATCTGTCGACCCAAACAAGTTGGCAGAGCAGAACACAACGCTTGAAGGGGTGATTCCTTTCAGGGGGCTTTCTCGTTTTCGTGAAGCTGTGCCGGGACTGCCAGAAGATGGTGAGTGCAGCGTAAAGCTGTCTTTCTATCGGGATGGGGAGCGTCGCCGGATAGTGTCGGGTGAGTTGTCTGCGCCGGTCATTCTGGAATGCCAGCGCTGCATGGGTGACATGCAGGTGACTCTGGAATCCCGTTTTGATCTCGGTCTGGTCATCAGTGATGAGCAGGCGCAGCGGTTGCCGAAAGCGTTGGAGCCATTTCTGGTAGAAGATTTCAACGCCGATCTCTGGGCAATGGTGGAAGACGAGTTGCTTCTGGTGCTGCCGCCATTTCCGCTCCACGAGCGGGAGGAGTGTCCGGCAAAAGAAGATCTTGAAGCGCTCGAAGAGCCCGAGGCTGCCGAAGAGCCCGAGACAGAGCAAAGAAAAGAGAACCCGTTCAGTGTTCTGGCGGGACTTAAGACGACAAAGCATTAACGTATTCGAAAATAGGTCAGGAGCATAACCATGGCTGTACAGCAAAATCGCAAAACTCGTTCAAAGCGTGGCATGCGCCGTTCACACGACGCACTGAGTGCTGCTGCTCTGTCTACCGACGCAACAACTGGTGAAGTTCATCGTCGCCATCACGTGTCTCCAGACGGTTTCTACCGTGGCAAGCAGGTGGTTGAGGCTCGCGACGAGTAATTCGTCGGGAATTTCTTCTGACCTGTGCCGCATGGACGAGTGGTGAACACGCCGGTCACCATTGCCATTGATGCTATGAGCGGTGATCGCGGTGCCGCGGTTGTCGTCCATGCTGCGCTGGAAGCAGTGCGTGAAAACGAAGCCTTGAGTCTTGTTCTGGTGGGAATCCGGAGCGAGCTCGAGGCTTTGTTGCATGAGGGGCATGCCCGTATTCGCATTGTTGAGGCTGCCGACGTCGTTCGTATGAACGAGCGGCCTTCCCATGCCCTCCGCCACAAGAAAAACTCCTCTATGGCCATTGCGCTCAGTCTCGTGCGGGACGGAGAAGCGCAGGGCTGTGTCAGTGCCGGAAATACCGGTGCGCTGATGGCATTCGGTCGCTCGATCATTCGGATGTATCCCGGGATTGAACGTCCTGCCATCGCAAAGCTGATCCCCTCTCTGCGTGGCCGTTGCCATGTCCTGGATCTTGGTGCCAACGTCGATTCCACAGCGGAGAATCTCTACCAGTACGCCCTGATGGGGTCCCTGATGGCATCCGCTATCTGCCGCCAGTCCGAGCCACGGGTGGCACTGCTGAATGTCGGTGAGGAAGAAATCAAGGGTAATGAACAGGTCCGGCTCGCATCACACATGCTGGCCCAGTGCGACACCATCAACTACATCGGTTATGTCGAGGGAAGTGACCTTTTTCGCGATGTCGCCGATGTTGTAGTGTGTGATGGTTTCGTGGGCAATATAGCCCTCAAGACCGGAGAGGGGGTTGCCGGCCTGTTGATCGAATTGCTGGAGCAGGCATTCACACGCTCCATGTACGGTCGTTTTGTGGGCTTGCTGGCCAGGCCGATTATCGGGCGACTTCTGCAATTGATGGACCCTTCCAGGCACAATGGCGCCAGTCTGCTCGGGTTGCAGGGTGTGGTCATCAAGAGTCACGGCAACGCCAATGAGCGGGCGATGCTGGCGGCGATCCGGCAGGCCGTTCGTGAGGTTCAGCTGGAAGTGCCACGAAGGATCAACGAAAGACTCGATGATCTGATGTTATGATCCCTCCTCGTTACCGGGAGCGCGACTAAAGTCGTCCCGCATCCCGGCTCTTATTCGCGGATAATTGGCCCTGATTGTACTATTGGCTAATCTTCAGTAACCCTTCAATGACGATAAGATTCCGCTTATGAAATCAGCGTTTGTTTTTCCCGGACAAGGCTCCCAGTCACTCGGCATGTTATCTGCTGCCGCTGAAGCGTGGCCGATGATCACCGAAACGTTTGACGAGGCGTCCAACGTTCTTGGCTATGACCTGTGGCATCTTTGTCAGCATGGCCCCGCCGAAGAGCTCAATAAAACCATGGTTACTCAGCCTGCTCTGCTGACCGCAAGTGTTGCGCTGTGGCGGCAGTGGTGTGTATCTGACGGCCCCCGGCCGGATTTTGTTGCTGGCCACAGTCTGGGTGAATACAGCGCCCTGGTGGCGGCGGAAAGTCTGGATTTTATTGAAGCTGTAAAGCTGGTTCAGCTGCGCGGTGAACTGATGCAGGATGCCGTGCCTGAAGGGCAGGGGCGTATGGCGGCCATTCTGGGTCTTGAGGACTCGGATGTGGTGTCGGCGTGTGAGGAGTCTGCTGAAGGTGATGTGGTTGCCGCAGTGAATTTTAACGCGCCGGGCCAGGTGGTTATTGCCGGTAGCGCAGCGGCCGTTGAAAGGGCCATTGAAGCCTGCAAAGCCAAAGGTGCCCGCAAGGCCATGCCGTTGCCGGTTTCGGTTCCCTCCCACTGTGCGCTCATGAAGGGGGCGGCGGAACAGTTGGCTGAAGCCCTTGAGGATATTCGGTTTAACGATGCTGTCATTCCCGTTGTCCAGAATGTCGATGCTGAGCCGGCAAGGGATGCAGAGGTGCTGAAAGCTAATCTGCTCAAGCAGCTATACTCACCGGTGCTGTGGACAAACTCGGTACAGCGGCTGTCTACCGAAGGGGTGGGTGTGGCTGTTGAGTGTGGCGCCGGCAAGGTACTGGCCGGTTTGATCAAACGTATCGATCGTTCTCTGCCGGTTCACGGCATCGAGAGTCCTGATTCTCTGGCTGAAGCCCTTAAGGCCTTTGGTCAGTCCTGATTACACGGAGTGAATTATGTCTTTGGAAGGCAAAGTTGCATTGGTAACCGGCGCCAGTCGAGGCATTGGCAAAGCCATTGCTCATGAACTTGCCCGGCAGGGAGCCGAAGTGGTGGGTACCGCGACCAGTGCCGAGGGGGCCCAGGCCATTACCGATGGCCTGAAAGAAGCGGGTTTCAGTGGCTATGGCATTGTTATGAATGTGGCAGAGCCCGAGAGCATCGAGGCTGGCCTCAAGCAGCTTGCCGAGCAATCAGGTGCGCCCCTGATTCTGGTCAATAATGCCGGCATCACCCGTGATAACCTTCTGATGCGCTTGAAAGACGATGACTGGTCTGAGGTTCTGGAAACCAACCTGTCCAGCGTCTATCGCACCAGCAAGGCGGTATTGCGTGGTATGGCGAAAGCCCGTTGGGGCAGAATCATCAATATCAGCTCAGTGGTTGCTGGTATGGGAAATCCCGGGCAGGGCAATTACTGTGCGGCGAAGGCCGGTGTTGAGGGTTTTACCCGTAGCCTGGCCAAGGAAATGTCTAACCGCGGTATCACGGCGAACTGCGTGGCACCTGGTTTTATTGACACAGACATGACCAAAAAACTGGACGATAAGCAGCGTGAGGCTATGCTGGAAATCATACCGGCTGGTCGCCTGGGGTCGCCGGAGGAGGTTGCCGCTGTGGTGGCTTTCCTGGCATCGGACGGCGCCGCTTACGTAACCGGAGAAACCATTCATGTGAATGGCGGCATGTACATGGGTTAAGTCCGTTCCGGGCTGGTGTGCAACCCCTTGTCGCACAACATGTTTGACAGAATCCCTGCTTGTTTGCAGGTGGGGTTTAAACTAAACTGGCAGCCATAGAGTTGCTTGGTTGACACATAAAGTGAGGACATTATGAGTACAGTTGAAGAGCGCGTTAAGAAGATTGTTTGTGAGCAGTTGGGCGTGAAAGAGTCCGAAGTTCAGAACACATCTTCTTTTGTAGAGGATCTTGGCGCTGACTCACTGGACACTGTTGAGCTGGTTATGGCCCTGGAAGAGGAATTCGAGACCGAGATTCCTGACGAAGAGGCCGAAAAGCTGGGCACCGTTCAGGACGCGATCGACTACATTGTCGCGCACACCTGATACCCTGCGAATCAGATAGCCAGGCAAAAGCCGTCCTTTGGGCTTATTGAAGGACGGCTTTTTTATTGGTCGGACATTGGCCAGCAGTGAACCATCAGAGACGGAACAATCGGGTGATTGGGGATATGAGCAAGCGACGGGTTGTCATCACGGGAATGGGTATGCTTTCTCCGGTGGGGAATGATGTGACGTCTTCCTGGGAAGCCATTCGTGCCGGACGCAGTGGCATCGGACTGATTGACCGCTTTGACGCGTCCGAGTACACCACTCGCATTGGCGGTGCCGTCAAGGATCTTGATATCGAGCCCTGGTTGTCCAGCAAGGAAGCGCGAAAGCTGGATGCCTTTATTCACTATGGCCTGATTGCAGCGCAGCAGGCGGTAGATGACAGCGGCCTTGAGCAATACAGCAAGCTCGACAAGGAGCGGGTAGGGATTGCCATAGGTTCAGGTATCGGTGGCCTGGAATACATCGAAAAGAACGTTCTTCAGATGGATAAGGCCGGCCCGCGCAAGGTTTCGCCGTTTTTTGTGCCGGCATCCGTCATCAATATGATTTCCGGTAATGCGGCGATCCGTTTCGGCTACAAGGGGCCGAATATTGCGATCGTGACCGCCTGTACCACTGGAACACACAATATCGGCTATGCCGCCAGAACCATCGCCTACGGCGATGCCGATGTCATGCTGGCCGGCGGCTCTGAAATGGCGACCACACGCAGCGGCGTGGCGGCATTTTCCTCCGCCCGGGCCCTGTCGACCCGCAATGATGAGCCGGAAAAGGCCAGTCGCCCCTGGGATCGTGACCGTGACGGCTTTGTACTCAGTGATGGCGCCGGCGTTGTGGTTCTGGAAGAGCTGGAACACGCCAGGGCGCGAGGAGCAACCATTTACGGCGAAGTCATCGGCTTTGGTATGAGCGATGACGCCCATCACATCACGGCCCCCCCGGCCGATGGCGAGGGTGCGGCGCGCTCCATGCGAAATGCCATCCGCGATGCCGGCATCAGCCCGGATCTGGTCGGATACATCAATGCCCATGGAACCTCCACTCAGGTTGGCGATGTGGCTGAGGTGGCTGCAGTCAAATCGGTGTTTGGCAGCCATGCGGAAAAACTGGCCATGAGCAGCACCAAATCCATGACCGGACACCTGCTGGGCGCCGCGGGTGCCGTTGAGGCTATATTCTCGGTATTGGCAGTCCGGGACGGGGTGTTGCCGCCCACCATCAACCTTGATCATCCGGATGAAGGTTGTGATCTGGACTTTGTGGCGCACAAATCCAGAGATGCCGATGTGAAGGTCGCGTTGTCGAATTCGTTCGGCTTTGGCGGCACCAACGGGACCCTGATCGTCAGCCGCTACGAGGGTTGAGCCCGGGTGTTGAAGCTCTACTGGGCAGACGACGACTGCCTGCTCCCTGGTGACCGGGGGCTGGCATATGGAGATGGCCTGTTCGAAACCATCAGGGTGAACGGGGATTCCGCGCCTTTGCTGGTCTATCACCTTGACCGGTTGATGCGGGATGCCGGGCGCCTGGGTATTCGGCTGAGTCGGCCCGAACTGGAGTCAGCGGTTGCCCATGCAATGAAGCGCTATGGCGCCATTCATGGCATCAGCCACTGGGTGCTCAAGCTGGTGGTAACCCGTGGCAGCGGTGGCCGCGGATATCGGCCGGCAGCTGATGTCAGCCCCCATCTGTATCTGTTCCATTCTGTTCTTCCTCCGCTACCGCCCGAAACCGGGGTTATGGTGGACTTCTCCCGGGTACCGTTGACGGTCAATCCACTCCTGTCTGGCATCAAGAGCCTCAATCGGCTGGAGCAGGTAATGGCGGCCCGTGAAATGAAGGATCCAACGTTTGAATTGCTGATGACCAACGCGGCAGGGCATGTAGTTGAAGGTACCAGAACCAATTTATTCCTGCATGGCCCTGATGGTTGGAGAACACCTCCGGCGGCCTCGTTGGCGGTTTCCGGTGTGATGCGCCGAAAGGTGATCGAATGCCTGCTCGCGGCGGGTGAGCCGTTCCGGGAATGTGAACTGCAGGTGGAGGACCTGCTGGGCCGCGAATGCCAGGGTCTGTACCTGACCAACAGCGTGCTTGGAGTTGTTCCGGTTCGCAATCTGGCGGGCCTTGATTTGCCTGTGGGCAACCGGCTTGCGACAATTTGCGATCCTCATAAGCGACCGGATTGATGCGCGTGTTCAAAAAGCTACTCGTAGGTATTGTTGCTCTTGCTGTTCTGGCGGTTACCGGCAGTGGTCTCTGGCTCTGGCAGGGTTTGAAAACACTTGAGACCCCGGTTGTCCTTGACGAGCCCACTCTGTTTTCTGTCGAGCCCGGTACGGCGTTTGGTCGCGTTGCGCGGGAGCTGGCTGCGAAAGGATTTGTGGATGATCCGCTCTGGCTGCGGATTCACGGGCGCCTGAACCCGGAGCAGACTCTGATCAAGGCTGGGGACTACGAGTTCACCTCTGGTATGACCCCGGTCGACATGATCAACCAGATGGTAGAAGGTAAGGTCAAGCTCTGGTCCGTGCAGTTTATCGAGGGCTGGACCTTTGCCGAGATGCGGGCAGCGCTGGCGCGCACCGACAGGCTCACCAGGCAGACCACCGATTGGACGGATGAGGAGATCATGGCGGCTCTGGGAGCCGAAGGGCAGCATCCCGAGGGCTGGTTTTTCCCGGATACCTACCTGTTTCACGGTGGTGAAACCGATCTCGATATTCTCAAAAGGGCCTACAACATCATGACCGAGGTCCTTGAGGAGGAATGGCAGAACCGTGAGGAAGGGCTTCCGTACGACAACGCCTATGAGGCACTGATCATGGCGTCGATTGTGGAGCGTGAAACCGGAGTGGCCGGCGAGCGACAACAGGTGGCGGGTGTGTTCGTCCGGCGCCTGAAGAAGGGTATGCGCCTGCAGACGGACCCAACGGTTATTTACGGTATGGGTGACAAATATCGGGGCCGGATTGGTCGCAGTGATCTTCGTACCTGGACACCCTATAACACGTATCGCATTGATGGCCTGCCGCCAACGCCTATTGCGTTACCGGGACGAGAATCCATTCATGCCGCGTTGCATCCGGATGACGGCGATGCCCTGTACTTTGTCGCCCGGGGGGATGGCAGTCACAAGTTTTCCCGTACGCTTGCCGAGCACCAGAAAGCCGTGCGTGAGTTCCAGCTGAACCGCCGGGAAGATTACCGTTCATTCCCGGCCCCGGATTCAGAAACCAGCAGTAACGGAGAGCAATGATTTTGGCCAGAGGGCGATTCATTACATTCGAGGGTACCGAAGGGGTTGGCAAGTCAACACAGCTGGATAACGCTGCGAAAACCCTGGAACGGCTTGGTATTGATTACATTGTGACCCGTGAGCCAGGTGGCACCCCTATGGCAGAAAGCATCCGTGAGCTGTTGCTGGCCCCCAGAGAGGAGTCAGTACACGAAACCACCGAGCTGCTGCTGATGTTTGCCGCCAGGGCTCAGCACCTCCATAACAGAATCCTCCCGGCACTTTCCGCCGGTAAGTGGGTTCTCTGTGACCGGTTTACCGATGCCACCTTCGCCTATCAGGGAGGTGGCCGTGGCGTCTCCAGAGAACGGATTGCGTTGCTTGAGGCTCTGGTTCAGGGTGAGATGCGTCCGGACCACGTTATCCTGCTGGATGCACCTGTGGAAACCGGTATGGCTCGTGCTCGAAAGCGCGGTGAGCTTGACCGGTTTGAGCGGGAGGCGCAGGCATTTTTTCAGCGGATACGGGAAACCTATCTGGAGCGCGCGACGGAAATGCCCGGGCGCTACCATGTGGTAAACGCCGCCTTACCCCTCGAGCAGGTATCCGAGAGTGTATCAGCCCTCCTGACCGCACTGGCAAAACTGCCGGTTTCTGACTGACAGCAGACAGAACGCTGGCGAATCCCGGTGTTTTCGTGCACTTTTTGTAATGTTCTGCTTTAATTGAGGAACATTCTCGATAACGGCTTTCAGTAGTAATGCTCAACGCGAAACTTTTGAAGCTACCCACGGCTGCCCAACAGCATCACCATGAACACCACCAGATCGTGGTCGGTGTGCGCGGGCAGGCGGAGCTGAGCATTGATGGATCCGGTGCCTGCCTCGACACCTGGAAAGCCTGTCTGGTACCTACAGAGGCGCGCCACGATTATTGTGGTGATCAGCAAAACCACGTGCTGGTCATCAATGTTGATCCCTTCTGCGCAGCACTGTCGACACCACTGCACTCGGACTACGACAAGTTGATGCGGCTGTTTGAGAAGCCGCGTACGGTACAGATGGATAACCGTATTCAGGGGTTGGTCCAGTTTGCCGCCGGTGAATTCGACCGTTCACCGGATAACCGGGCGCTGCATCAGCACCTCGCCGCCAGTATTCTTCATTGCATGGCTGAGCGCATCGTCGACCGGCCCCCCGTTTCCAGTAACAGAAACAGTCTCAATCCCGAGGACATCCGCCGCTATATCGTCGGCAATCTTCACCGCAAGATAACCGTTCAGGATCTGGCCGGTGTCGCATGCCTGAGTGTGAGCCGGTTTCATGAGATTTTCCGGCAGGTTACCGGGACAACGCCGCATCAGTTTCTGCTGCAAACCCGGCTCGATCAGGCGGTTGGACTACTCTCCTCGACCTCGCTTTCGGTTTCTGAAATCAGCTACCGCACCGGCTTTTCATCGCAAAGTGCGCTGACCAACGCGCTCAGAAAACACCGGGGTATTACACCCTCGAGGCTACAGCTTAATGAACATGTGGCCTGATTCAGGCACGGATTCGTAGGTTTTGACGTCAGTCCCGTAGGATTCTGCAAAATAATCGTAGGATTTTGTAAGCCTCGAATCCGTAGTAATACTAATTTATATCGCCCGAGGACCGAGGCTCCGGAGCTGAGCTGGCTGGTCGCAAAGATCTGGCGATCAGCTATATTCAATGAGGAATCCCGGCAAGTTGATTCTTGCTACAGGTCTGACGAATCCGAGACATACAAAAAAACGGCACACAGTGCCGATCTTTGATCTGGTGTTGTGCCAATCGAGCGGATCTTATCCGACTCATAAAACCGGAGGAGCCATATGGCTATTGGAGTTTGGATCAGTCTATTTGCGTATTTCGCCCTGATGATCGTAATTGGCCTCTGGGCCATGCGCACATCATCAGCCACTGCTGAGGATTACATGCTGGGGGGCCGTGCCCTCAGTCCTAAAGTTGCGGCGTTGTCAGCCGGCGCATCAGATATGAGTGGGTGGTTGCTGCTGGGTTTGCCCGGCGCCCTCTATGTTACCGGTCTGGCCTCGGCCTGGATTGGTATCGGTCTGTTTGTTGGTGCTTTCATTAACTGGGTTGTGGTTGCACCCCGGCTGCGGGAGCAGACCGTGCATTATGGCAATGCACTCACCATCCCGGCGTTTCTGGCCAACCGTTTCCCAACCAAGGCTCTGCCGCTGCGCACAGTATCCGCCATCGTTATCGTGCTGTTCTTCGCGGTTTATACCGCCTCTGGCCTGGTTGCCGGCGGCAAGCTGTTTGAAAGCGCCTTCGCTGGTATCTTTAACTTCGGTGGCATGAGCGACTACGCCGCCGGTATTGTGATCACCCTGGGTGTGGTGCTGGCGTACACCGTTGTTGGCGGCTTCCTCGCGGTGAGCATGACGGACTTCGTGCAGGGCTGCATCATGATGCTCGCTCTGGTCATCATGCCTGCAGTAGTGCTGTTCGGCGAAGGCGGTGGTGGTTTCGCCCAGGCTTCCGAGACCTTGAACAGTGTGGATCCAACGCTCCTGTCGTGGACGGAAGGGCTCACGGTGATTGGCTGGTTGTCGGCGGTTACCTGGGGGCTCGGCTATTTCGGCCAGCCGCACATCATCGTACGTTTCATGGCTATCCGTACCGTGGGTGAGGTAGGGACTGCCCGTAATATCGGTATGTCCTGGATGGGCATCTCCCTGATTGGCGCGATCGCGCTGGGTGTGTTTGGCCGTGCCTACGCTGTACGTAATGGCCTGGACGTTGCTGATCCGGAAACCATTTTCATTGTTCTGTCAGATCTGTTGTTCCACCCGCTGATTACCGGTTTCCTGTACGCCGCTCTGCTGGCGGCAGTCATGAGTACCATCTCCAGTCAGTTGCTGGTTTCCTCCGCCTCGCTGACCGAAGACTTCTACCGTCTGTTCCTGCGCAAGGAAGCCACGGATAAAGAGTGTGTCAATGTTGGCCGGGCCTGTGTTGTGGCGGTTGGCCTGGTGGCAGCCTTTATCGCGTCTGATCCGGATTCCCAGGTTCTGGGGCTGGTCAGTAACGCCTGGGCGGGCTTCGGTGCTGCCTTTGGTCCGCTGATCATTCTGGCTCTGACCTGGCCGCGTACCAACGGTGCAGGCGCACTGGCTGGCCTGATTGTGGGTGCAGCCACCGTGATGATCTGGATCTCTCTGGGCTGGAACGGTGAGTTCATGGGTGGCCCCGGTGTGTACGAGATTATTCCGGGCTTCATTGCAGCGTTTGTCGCTATCGTTGTGGTGACTCTAGCCACTTCTGATGCCGGTGAGTACCAGCACATCGAACGGTGATAATTCACCTGCACTGAATAAGGGGCTCCTTCGGGAGCCCTTTTTTTGTCCTTGAATAATGGAGTGTCGCTGGTCATGGGTTTGTGTGTCAGGACCAAAAAAAACGCCAGCCCGAAGGCTGGCGTTTTCAGATCAGAGGTAGGCTACCTCAGAAGATCTCAGGCTACGGAAGCCTCAGACGCCTTCTGAGTGTACTCTTCCATCTGGTCGAAGTTGAGATACTTGTAGATCTCTTTGGACATGCTGTTCAGGTCCTTGGCGTACTCCATGTACTCCGCCGGAGTCGGGAGTTTGCCCAGTACCGCGCCCACAGCTGCCAGTTCCGCGGAGGTCAGGTACACGTTGGCACCATCACCCAGACGGTTCGGGAAGTTACGGGTAGAGGTAGACAGAACCGTTGACTTCGGTGCTACACGTGCCTGGTTACCCATGCACAGGGAGCAGCCCGGCATCTCGGTGCGAACACCGGCGGTGCCGTAGGTGTTGAAGTAGCCTTCTTCCATCAGCTGCTGCTGATCCATCTTGGTGGGCGGAGACATCCACAGACGGGTGCTCAGGGCGCCCTTGTGTTGCTCCAGCAGCTTACCAGCGGCACGGAAGTGACCAATGTTGGTCATGCAGGAACCGATGAACACTTCGTCTACCTTGTCACCAGCCACTTCGGACAGGAACTTGGCATCGTCCGGGTCGTTCGGGCAGCACACGATCGGCTCTTTGATGTCAGCCAGATCGATTTCGATCACGTGGGCGTATTCTGCGTCTTTATCAGCACGCATCAACTTCGGATCTTTCAGCCACTCTTCCATCTGCTGGGCGCGACGCTCCAGGGTACGCGGATCGCCGTAACCCTCAGCAATCATCCAGCGCAGCATAACGATGTTGGAGCGCAGGTACTCAGCCACGGAGTCTTCCGACAGGTTGATGGTACAACCGGCAGCGGAACGCTCGGCAGAGGCGTCAGACAGTTCGAACGCCTGCTCGACAGTCAGGTGCTCCAGACCTTCGATCTCCAGGATACGGCCGGAGAATTCGTTGATCTTGCCCTTCTTCTCAACAGTCAGCATGCCCTGCTTGATGCCGTACAGCGGGATGGCATGTACCAGGTCACGCAGGGTGATGCCCGGCTGCATTTCGCCTTTGAAGCGAACCAGAACCGATTCCGGCATATCCAGCGGCATAACGCCGGTTGCAGCGGCAAATGCCACCAGGCCAGAACCGGCCGGGAAGGAGATGCCCATCGGGAAACGGGTGTGGGAGTCACCACCGGTACCTACGGTGTCCGGCAGAAGCATGCGGTTCAGCCAGGAATGGATGATGCCGTCGCCCGGACGCAGGGAAACACCGCCACGGGTGCGGATGAAGTCCGGCAGGGTGTGCTGCATTTCAACGTCAACCGGCTTCGGATAAGCGGCGGTGTGACAGAAGGACTGCATCACCAGGTCTGCCTGGAAGCCCAGACACGCCAGGTCTTTCAGCTCGTCACGGGTCATTGGGCCAGTGGTGTCCTGGGAGCCTACGGTCGTCATGTGCGGCTCACAGTAGGTGTTCGGACGAACGCCTTTGCCTTCCGGCAGACCACAAGCCTTGCCAACCATCTTCTGGGCCAGGGTGAAACCCTTGTCGCCAGCTTCAGGATCCTTCGGCAGACGGAAAATGTCGGTAGCGCCCATGCCCAGAGCCTGGCGGGCCTTGTTGGTCAGACCACGGCCGATGATCAGCGGAATACGGCCGCCGGCCTGAACTTCGTCCAGGATCACATCAGATTTGAACTTGAACTCGGAGATGGTTTCGCCGGCTTCGTTCAGGATCTTGCCTTCGTACGGGCGGATTTCGATGACGTCGCCCATGTTCATGTTGTCAACCGGGGCCTCGAATACCAGGGCGCCAGCATCTTCCATGGTGTTGAAGAAGATCGGGGCAACCTTGTTACCGATACAGACACCGCCGGCACGCTTGTTCGGCACGCCCGGGATATCTTCACCGAAGAACCACAGAACAGAGTTGGTGGCAGACTTACGGGAAGAACCTGTACCAACTACGTCGCCAACGAAGGCAACGGGCAGGCCCTTGGCCTTGATTTCGTCGATCTGGCTCATCGGGCCGGTTACGCCGGGCTCTTCCGGCTTCAGGCCGTCACGTTCCATTTTATAGGCAGCGCGGGCGTGCAGCGGGATGTCCGGGCGGGACCAGGCATCCGGGGCCGGAGACAGGTCGTCGGTGTTGGTTTCGCCGGTAACCTTGAACACCACCATCTTGGTGCTCTCGGGAACCTTCTTCTTGTTGGTGAACCACTCGGCGTTGGCCCAGGACTCAACCACAGACTTGGCGACGGCGTTGCCGGCGTCCATCTTTTCCTTCACGTCGTTGAAGGCGTCGAACATCAGCAGGGTTTTCTTCAGCTGCTCACCGGCCAGTTCGGCCAGCTCGCTGTTGTCCAGCAGCTCAACCAGGGTCTCGATGTTGTAACCGCCCTGCATCATGCCCAGCAGCTTCACAGAGTATTCTTTGCTGACCAGCGGGGAAGTGGCCTCGCCCTTGGCGATGGCAGACAGGAATGCAGCCTTAACGTAGGCAGCTTCGTCTACGCCCGGCGGAATGCGGTTTTCCAGCAGGTAAACCAGGGTTTCTTCTTCACCGGCCGGCGGGTTCTTCAGCAGCTCAACCAGGGCGGCGGTCTGCTCGGCGTTCAGGGGCTTGGGAGGAATACCCAGGGCTTCACGTTCGGCAACGTGTTCACGATAGGCTTCTAACACGATATGGACCCTCATCAGTTGGAATGTTCCGCGCTGTGGGCGTGATGCCCGGCGGGAGTTTTTTGGCGAAAAGGCCGCAGGAGCCTCTGAATAACGCCTCAAATCACTGATGGGGTTTCAGGATTTATTCAGAGACTCCTTGATCTGGCGCTGCATTCTATAGGAAACCCCTTATAAAGTTAAGTTGGACAGAGGTCGGAGGAATCTGTTAAGTGCGCTATACTCCGGCCTCCCGAATTTTCAGCCTGAACCGCGATATGAACGACGCCCTGCAAGAAATTCACGATTTCCTACCGTGCCGTACCCCGCAAACCTGGATTGACAGCGCCCTGGCAAACCAGGACCTGCTGCTGATCGACCATGCGCATTGTGAAAAAAAGGCCGCGTCCACGGCGCTGAGTCTGATGTACCGTTACGTGGACAACACCGATTTGCTCAACAAGATGTCGCGTCTGGCCCGTGAGGAACTCAGGCACTTCGAGCAGGTACTGGCGATCATGAAAAAGCGGGGGGTTACCTATACCCATCTGTCACCGGCACGGTATGCCGCCGGCCTGAGGGAAGCGGTACGAACAGAAGATCCCGGGCGGCTGGTCGATGTCTTGATCGTCGGCGCCATTATTGAGGCCAGATCCTGTGAGCGTTTTGCGGCACTGGCTCCCTCGCTGGATGAAAAGCTGGCTGAGTTCTACAACAGCCTGCTTAAATCCGAGGCACGTCATTACCAGGATTACCTGAAGCTGGCCGAGCAGGCCAATGGTGGCCCGGTGGATGACCGCGTCGCGGAGTTTCTGGCTATCGAGCAGAAGCTGATCGAATCTCCGGATTCCGAGTTCCGCTTTCACAGCGGCCCGGTTCTGGCAGGTTGAAGCTCCTGGCAAAGTGACATCCAGCGGGCGATTCCGGCGCTGCGGTATTTCTGTTTGTGCAGAATGAAGTAGAACTGACGGTCGAATTTCCGATAGTCGGGGACGCTCAGGGGGGCCAGGCTACCGCGTTTGAAAGCGTCGGCCAGGACTACTTTGGACAGACATCCGATGCCCAGATCCGCCTCTACGGCCCGTTTGATGGCCTCGGTATGTTCCAGTTCCAGCAGGATGTTGAGGTCTGGCAACAGGCCGTGCATCCCCCGTTCGAAGCTCTGCCGCGTGCCAGATCCCGGTTCCCTCATAATCCAGACCGCCTGACGAAGGTCCTCGTCGGTCAGAGCCTGTTTTCGGGCCAGGGGGTGTGACGGAGAGCAGAATACCGTCAGTTCGTCTTCCCGCCAGGGAATTACCTCCAGCTCCGGGGACTGTAGCTCGCCTTCAATCAGACCGATATCCAATTCGAAGTCCCGGACTCGGCGGGCTATGGAGCTGGTGTTGGCCACCTCCAGTGAAACTTTCGGGCGGGTAGGGGTATTCATGTATTTGGCCATCACGCCCACGGCCAGATAGTTCCCTATAGTCAGAGTCGCACCGACTTTCAGGGCGCCGACTTCTGAATGTTTACTGAAGGCCTGTTCCAGTTCCGTGGCCTGCGCCAGCAGGGACTCTGCCTTGGGCCGGTAGAGGCGGCCAAGCTCGTTCAATTGCAGCCGTTTGCCCACGCGGTCAAAGAGCTGGATATCGAACTGATTCTCCAGTTCTTTCAGGGCGCTGCTTGCGGCGGACTGGGACATAGCCAGCGATTCGGCAGCCCGGGTGATGTTCTGGAAATGGGCGGCGGCCAGGAAAACTTCGAGCTGACGAAAGCTGTATTTCATGAGGTGTCTTCCGGTGGAAATTGTTTATCGGAAAAATCGAATAGCCTTATGAAAACAGCCCGTTTTGTCGATTTCAAGCAAAAGGTTAAACTATTCTCAATTCCTGATGGACTGACGTTAATAGGCGAGGGCTCCCATGAGCAACCTGATGAAAGAAACCGTAACCAGTGTGCACCACTGGAACGATACGCTGTTCAGCTTCAAGACCAGTCGGGATCCCGGCTTCCGCTTCAAGAACGGTCATTTTGTGATGATTGGTCTGGAGACGGATGGTAAACCGTTGATGCGCGCCTACAGTATCGCCAGTGCGAACTATGAAGAAGAGCTGGAGTTTTTCTCTATCAAAGTTCCTGATGGCCCGCTGACCTCGCGCCTGCAACAGATCAAAGTGGGTGACGAGATTCTGGTCAGCCGCAAGCCGACGGGTACACTGGTACTGGACAATCTTCTGCCGGGCCGAAATCTCTGGCTAATCAGCACCGGCACCGGGTTGGCACCGTTCATGAGCATCATCAAGGATCCGGAAGTTTACGAAGCCTATGACAAGGTGATTCTCACCCACGGTGTGCGCTACATCTCCGAGCTGGCGTACCAGCAAGAGATTGAAGAACTGCCGGAGAACGAATTCTTTGGTGAGATGGTCAGTGGCAAGCTGGTGTATTACCCGACCGTGACCCGGGAGCCCTTCCGCAACCAGGGTCGTCTGACGGATGCCATGGAAACCGGCAAGATCACACGGGATCTGGGGTTGCCGGATTTCGACGTGGAGCAGGACCGCTTCATGATCTGTGGCAGCCCGAGCATGCTGAAGGACACCTGTGCCATTCTCGATAACATGGGCTTCCGCGAAGCCCGTGGTGGCGACATGGGCCACTATGTGATTGAGCGGGCTTTTGTGGAGCAGTAACTGCGACCAAAGTACTAGCGGAAAATCCTGTGGTTAACGCCACAGGATTTTTTTCGCGAGAGAATTTGTGTGTATAGTTTGCGCTCTTTCACAGCAGGACTATGCCCATGTTTACCCTCGACATTCAGCCTCGCTTCAGTGATACCGATGCGCTTGGCCATATCAGCAATACCTCCCTGCCGGTCTGGTTCGAACAGGGACGTACTCCGATATTTCGGATTTTCCACCCGTCGCTGGACGTAAAAACCTGGCCGCTGATCATTGCTCGGCTGGAGATCGACCTGTTGGCCCAGAGTTACTGGCACATGCCCGTTGAGATCAGAACCGGCGTGGGCAACATTGGTAACAGCTCGTTCCAGGTGGTTCAGGAGGCCTGGCAGAATGGCAAGCAGATCGCCCGTGGTGTCGCGACACTGATTCACTTCGATTACGAAATTGAAAAGTCTGTTCCCATCTCTGACGCCATCAAGGCAGAATTAGCCGAACACAAGGTCAAGGATACCGCGTAACTTCGTCGTGGATGGAAGGCAGCGATCTCAAGGGTCTCTTGCCTGGTGATGGTGCTTGCACGGTCCTGGTCTATAACTGCCTGAATTGCCCAGCCTCGCCCATGGCAGCCTGGATATCTTCCTCGAGATAGGTCGGGTCGAACCTTGCAATTTCCTTGAGACGCTTCAGATCTTGTAGCTGAACCCCAGAGCTGGGCGAGCTAACCAATCCCTCGTCCTTGAGCTCCTGAAACACCCTGTTTACGTGGACGGCACTAAGGCCAAGAGCGTCGGCAATCAGTGACTGCGTGAGGGGAAGGTGTAGTGGCTGGTTTGGCTGGGTAACGGTCCTGTCCACACGATAGACGGTTTCAACCAGGAAATGAGCAACCTTTTCCCGCGCGGACCGGCGTCCCAGGTTAACCAGGCGCTCAATCAGGATGGCCTGATCTCGTGATCCGATCGTGAAAAAAATGTTGCAAAGCAACAAGGATTCCGCGAAGACTTCTGTCAGACGAGACCGGGGAAAGGCACACAGCACTCCGTCCGTGAGCATCCTCAAGCCGGATACACGACTCCGGAACGCATAGTCCCTCAAACCGATCACATTACCCGGCACGTAGACGTCCAGCACCTGACGGGTGCCGTCCTCCAGGTCTCTGAAGGAGTAAGCCCAGCCTTGCTTCAGCGAGTAGAAATCTCCGGGTGTATCCCCCTGGCACCACACATAGCTGTTCTTGCCGTAGTCTTTGGGATTTTTCTCGAGGGATGCCAGCAGCTCTGCCTCAGAACGGGAGATAGGGGCGTAGCTCTCGAAGTGTTTGATAATGCAGCCGGTTTCCATGTGATTTGCTTCCCTTCGTGCCGCCTATTGAAAAACTATTGATAGCAAAGGTATGAAGTTGGGGCAAGGCTCGGTAGGAGGCTGGCGCATCGCGGTAATCGTCTCGGTTTAACCTATGTTAACGACGCTTAAATGATGGGTTGTTAGGTTGGAGTTACATTTCGAGTGAATTTAAGGAAACTAGAATCAGATTCCCATTCAGAGATCAGAGCGCATCGGGTGCGCTGGTGCGGCGGCCTTGCTCTGCCTCACTAATCACGATTGCCGGAGTAGCAGCGTTGATTGCCCTGGAGTGGACGCTGTTTTCGAACTTCAAAATACGGTTTATTAATTATTGGCTCCCATACCATGCTCCCCTGACGAGTCTTCTGGCGCTGGCACTGATGTTTCTGGCTCTGAGGAGTTGGGTCAGGTTGATGCTTGGTGGGGAGCGCATTTCGACCATTCTGGAAGAGAACCCGGCACCGCGTTCGCCGTCCAGACCGGAGCCCCTGGCGAGTCGACTGGGGTTTTCACTGCCTGTCCGAGTGCTTGTAGTGGATGACGATGCGGGGGTACGGATGGTGATGTGCAAGAAGCTCTCCAACCTGGGCGTTCAGGTGACCGGCGTCTGTGATGGTGTGGAGGCACTCCTGGCCGTTGCGGATGATCGCTGGGACCTGGTCTTGATGGACGGCGAAATGCCTTTTATGGATGGAATCGAAGCCATCAGGGCCATTCGCCATCAGAATCTCCTCCCGGTATACACACCAATAGTGACCATCTCTGCGAACCGCAGCCAGGACTATCGTCAGGCCTGTGTTGATGCCGGAACAACGGCCTGTCGGGCCAAGCCTCGAGATACCCGGGATCTGGAAGCACTGATGGATGAGTTCTTGTGAAGCTTTTGGGTGGCAAGGGATTTGCGGGGATGCCAGTGAGTGGTGTATATCCGGTGAGGGCGGGTTCAAAGTTACAACTGACTGAAAAGGTCTGAGCAATCCGGTGGCGTATATGCGGCGATCGTTCAGCCTGCTCTTTCACTCTGATTCACCGATAGGTACTGGTTTTGTTGCTGAGAGAGAGTAGCGTGCACAAGTGGCTTGTGGTCGGCCTTATAGTGGCCATTCTCACCGTGGTGTTGGCGGATCAGTTGACTCGGAAGCCGGCCGTGCCAGCGCTTGCGCTCTCCGAGCGGCAACTGGAATGGGTTGGTCAGCAGATATTTCGTAATGAGTGTGCCGGGCGCTATGACTGCCTGGTGCACTGGAATCAGGGAGAGGCCTTTCCATCGCTGGGCATCGGGCATTTTATCTGGTACCCCGAGGGCGTGAACGAGCGTTTTGTGGAGAGTTTCCCTGATCTGATTCGCTTCATGAAAGCCCGCGCAGTGGCGATGCCTGACTGGTTAACGGAAGATCCGGTACCGGATGCCCCATGGCCGGACCAGAACGCGTTTATTGAAGCCGCAGGCAGTCAACGACTGGCGGAACTGCGTGCCTTTCTGGACCGAACCAAAGCCGTTCAGGTGGCCTTTATTTTCAAGCGAGCAGAGCAATCTCTGCACCGGGTTATCGAAGCCGTGCCGGACGATCAGCGGGACATGGTGGCCGCACACATTACTGAACTTTCAAAGAGACCTGGCGGCGTCTATGCCCTGATGGATTATGTGAATTTCAAAGGTGAGGGCTTATCGTCGCAAGAGGTCTACAGGGGGCAAGGGTGGGGGCTGCGTCAGGTGCTGCTGGAAATGGAACCCGGCAAGGCCGATACGGCCTTGGAGCGCTTTCGCGAAGCGGCCGGACGGGTGCTTACCCGGCGGGCCGAGAATGCAGAGATGCCCATTGAGCGAGAGCGGTGGCTTCCAGGCTGGCTGAAACGCCTTGAAAGCTATCGGGAACCTACCGAAAGCGATGCGTTATAGCTTTACTTTTCAGTAACTTCTAGCGGTTTCCCTGTATAACCTATGTTGTAGTTGGGGCATGTTGCGATTGTTACGTTGAAACCTCATTTTCAGAGTAATGAGGTTTAATCACCATGTTACAACGAGCTGACTTTTACCGAAGCAGAGAGGAAAACGCAGGAAACATGTTTCCCCGGCATGAGCCGATCGTTCACAGCGCGGGGCAGCAGCGCGAGCAAGGGCCACTGGCCCAGCAACAGCTGGCACAATTCGAACGGGATGGGTTCTTGTGGCTCGAGAACTTCTTTACCCCGGAGATGGTCGAGGGTTTCTTCGATGAGCTGCGAGACATGGCTCAGGACAAGGCCTTCTGTGAGCGGGATGAAGTGATCATGGATGCAAACCGCGAGAAAATCCGGTCGGTGTTTGCAATGCATGAGACTTCCGAGGCGTTTCACCGGTTGACCCGTGATCCCGAATTGCTCGGTATCGCGCAGCAGTTGCTGGGCGGAGACGTCTACATCCACCAGTCCCGGATTAACAGCAAGGCGGGATTTTGCGGCAATGGTTTTGAATGGCACTCGGATTTTGAAACCTGGCACACAGAAGACGGGATGCCCGCCATGCGGGCCGTAAGCGCCTCGATCATGTTGACGGATAATAATGCTTTCAACGGCCCGTTGATGCTGATTCCTGGTTCGCACGAGTATTTTGTGCCCTGTGCCGGTGCCACGCCCGAGAACAACTGGACACAGTCACTGCAGAAGCAGACAGCAGGGGTGCCGTCCCGTGATGCTGTAGGTCAGCTGGCAAATCGACATGGTATTGAGGCGCCCACCGGTCCGGCAGGGTCTCTGCTATTGTTTGAGTGCAATACCCTGCATGCCTCTAACCGGAACATGTCGCCCTGGCCTCGAGCCAATCTGTTCTTTGTTTACAACAGCGTGGACAACTGCCTTGTGGAGCCATTCTGCGGAAGTAAACGGCGTCCTGAGTATCTGGCGGCTCGTGCCAATACCCGGCCATTAAAGCCCTGGCGGTAACGCTGCTAACTATGGGGATCATCTCTTGGCAAAAGGAGGTAAACGATGCCTTATGATCGCAAATCCGATCTGCCAGACGGGGTTCGAAACAATCTGCCTGCGCACGCCCAGGAGATTTATCGCAAAGCGTTCAATTCGGCTTGGGAAGAGTACCGCAACCCTGAAGACCGCCGTGGCGACGCCGATCGTGAAGAAACCGCCCATCGCGTCGCGTGGGCGGCGGTAAAGCAGGAATACCACAAAGCCGACGGCGAGTGGGTGAAGGACCGTACCTGATTTCCGGCAGGGGGCTGCCTTCCGTACCTAGAAGTCAGCGAGTGGTTGGTGCCTAAGGGCAACGGGCTGGCCCGCGCGGGCCTCTAGCCACCAGACATTTTCGTCCCAGTCTCCCAGTACAACCCTGCGGGCGCGCTTGCCATTAGCTTCGAGCTCATGAATGGTGGGGCGATGGGTGTGGCCGTGAATCATCAGTTGGACGTCATGGGCTTCCAGTTCTTTCACGACTTCCTCGGGGGTCACATCCATGATGGTCTCAGCCTTGCCCTGATTCTTCGCCATGGAGATTTCCCGCAGTTGCCGTGCCATCAGCTGACGGTCTTTGAGTGGGCGGGCGAGCAGCATTTTCACGGTTTGCGGGTTACGCATGTTGGCCCGGAACTTCTGATATTCCACATCGGCCGTGCACAGGCTGTCACCGTGCATCAGTAGGGCTGGTGTGCCATACAGATCCACTACCGTTGGATCATCCAGCAGGATGGCGCCGGCGCGCGCGCAGAAGTCTTCGCCAATGAGGAAGTCCCGGTTGCCGTGCATCAGGTAAATGTCGGTGCCTGTGTCCCGCACCTCCCGCAAGGCCGCCGCCACCTGTTCCTGCAGCGGTGTGCGCTCGTCATCTCCAATCCAGGCTTCAAAAAAGTCGCCGAGAATGTAAAGACGCTCAACGCCCAGAGCCTTGTCTTTGAGGAAGGACAGAAACGCGCCCGTAATATCCGGGCGCGATTCTTCCAGGTGCAGATCCGAGATAAACAGCGTGGTCACGCGTCCTCCAGAACCTCGGCTTTTTCGATCACTACGTCCTCAAACGGGACGTCCTGGTGGCCGGCGCGCATGGTGGTGCGAACGGCGCGGATCTTGTTGACGGTATCCATGCCCTCGGCCACCTTGCCGAATACGCAGTAGCCCCAGCCCTCTGCGTTCTTGGCGGTGTGGTCCAGAAAACCGTTGTTCTCAACGTTGATGAAGAACTGGGCGGTGGCGGAGTGGGGGTCCATGGTGCGGGCCATGGCGATAGTGCCGACCATGTTGCTCAGGCCGTTGTCAGCCTCGTTCTGTATAGGTTCGCGGGTTTTGCGCGGCGTCATGCCAGGCTCAAAGCCGCCGCCCTGAATCATGAAGTTGCTGATAACGCGGTGAAAAATCAGGCCATCGTAGAAGCCGTCGCGAACGTACTGTTCGAAGTTTTTGGCGGTTTCCGGGGCTTTTTCGTAGTCCAGTTCCAGTTTGATATCACCGAAGTTTGTCTGCAGCAGAATCATCAGGGTTTCCTGTATTTTGGGATCGGAATGTTGAAAGTGGCTATTGTACTCAAGAGTTTCGTCCGGTGCATGAGTCCGGCATGGATTTGTGAGTATAATAGGCGGTTTAAACGGAGCATCCGGACAGCTCCCATGATTCATTCCCTGTTAACAGAGATTGTATGAGCGCCGAGTCGAAGAAAGCCCACAACTTTATCCAGAGCCTGATTGAAGACGCCATTGCCAAAGGGGAGCACACCGGCAAGGTGGTCACCCGTTTTCCCCCGGAGCCCAATGGCTATCTGCACATTGGCCATGCCAAATCCATCTGTTTGAACTTTGGCATTGCCGAAACCTTTAACGGTGAGTGCAACCTGCGCTTTGACGACACCAACCCGGAAAAGGAAAACCAGGAGTATATCGACGCTATCAAGCAGGACGTGGAGTGGCTGGGCTATGAGTGGGCCGGCGAGGTGTGTTACGCGTCGGATTACTTTGATCAGCTCTATGCCTTTGCCGAAGAGCTTATTCAGAACGATAAGGCTTATGTCTGTGCTCTTAACGCTGAACAGATGGCCGAGTACCGGGGTTCCCTGAAAGAGCCCGGCAAGAACAGTCCATACCGGGATCGCCCGGTAGAGGAAAGCCTGCAGCTGTTCCGGGACATGCGCGACGGCAAGTTCCAGAACGGTGAGCTGGTGTTGCGGGCCAAGATTGATATGGCATCCCCGAATATCAACCTGCGGGACCCGATTCTGTACCGGATTCGCTACGCGGATCATCACCAGACCGGCAGCAAGTGGTGCATCTATCCGATGTATGACTTTACCCATCCGATCTCCGATGCTCTGGAAGGGATTACCCATTCCCTGTGTACCCTGGAATTCGAGGATCACCGGCCGCTTTACGACTGGGTGCTGGACAATATCACCATCCCCTGTCATCCGCGCCAGATCGAATTTGCCCGGCTGAATCTGAACTACACCATTACCAGCAAGCGCAAACTGAAGCGGCTGGTGGATGAAAACGTGGTGGACGGCTGGAACGATCCCCGGATGCCGACGATTTCCGGCATGCGCCGTCGTGGTTACACACCGGAGTCCATTCGCAACTTCTGCGACATGATCGGCGTGAACAAGGCCGGTGGCACCGTGGATGTCGGTATGCTGGAGCACGCTATCCGAGAAGATCTGAATAACCGTGCGCCCCGCGCCATGTGCGTGATGCGTCCGCTCAAGGTCACCCTGACCAACTATCCGGCTGACCAGACGGAAACCCTCACTCTGCCAGTGCATCCGCAGAATCCGGATATGGGCGAGCGGGAAGTGACCTGGAGTCAGACCCTGTTTATTGACCGGGAAGATTTCGAGGTAGAGCCGCCGCGTAAGTGGAAGCGGCTGGCCCCGGACCAGGCGGTGCGGCTGCGCGGTGGTTACGTGATGACCTGCAAAGCGGTTGTGCGTGACGGCAGCGGCGAGATTGTCGAGCTCAAGTGCGAATACGATCCGAATACCCTGGGCGTGAACCCGGAGGGCTACAAACCCAATGGCGTGATTCACTGGGTGTCGGCCAGCGACAGCGTGGAGACGGATATCAATCTTTACGACCGCCTGTTCAACCACGAATCTCCGGACAGCGACAAGGAAGGCGATTTTCTGGATCATCTGAACCCGGAATCTCTGGTCGTTCTCAAAGGTGCCCGCGTTGAGAAAAGTCTGGCTCAGCCCCGTACCGATCTGCCGTACCAGTTCGAGCGCGAGGGATACTTTTTCTGCGACCAGGAACTGACTGAAAAGTCTGGCAAGCCGGTGTTCAATCGTACCGTAACGCTGCGGGATTCCTGGGGTAAGGGAGGCAAGTAATGCGTATCTACAATACGCTGACACAGCAAAAGGAAGCGTTCAAAACCCTGGAGCCTGGCAAGGTTCGTATGTACGTGTGCGGCATGACTGTCTACGACTATTGCCATCTGGGGCATGCTCGGGTGCTGGTGGCGTTTGACGTGGTGACTCGGTATCTGCGGCATCGCGGGTACGACGTACACTACGTGCGCAACATTACCGATATCGACGACAAGATCCTGCGCCGGGCTGATGAAAACGGTGAGGTGTATACCGACCTGACCGACCGGATGATCCGGGCCATGCACGAGGATGAGGCAAAGCTCGGCGTGCTGTCACCCAATGAGGAGCCCCGGGCGACTGCCTTTATCGACGACATCATTGCCATGATCCAGAAGCTGATCGCTGGCGGCCACGCATATGCTGCCGATAATGGCGACGTGTACTTTGCTGTGGAGTCATTCCCGGATTACGGCAAACTGAGCAAGAAAAAGCTGGAAGATCTGGTGGCCGGTGCTCGAGTGGATGTCCAGGAGGCCAAGCGCAGCCCCGCGGACTTTGCGCTCTGGAAGGCCGCCAAACCGGGCGAGGTGAGCTGGCAGTCGCCGTGGGGCGAAGGTCGCCCCGGGTGGCATATTGAGTGCTCCGCCATGTCTACCAAGTGCCTGGGTGACACCTTTGATATTCACGGTGGCGGGCCGGATCTGCTGTTCCCGCACCATGAAAACGAAATCGCCCAGTCGGAATGTGCCACCGGCCACACCTTTGTGCACACCTGGATGCACGCCGGCGCCATTCGAGTGAACAAGGAAAAGATGTCCAAGTCTCTGGGCAACTTTTTTACCATTCGCGAGATTCTGGAAAAGTACCCGGCGGAAGTGGTTCGCTATTTCCTGGTGTCCAGCCACTACCGGAGCCAGGTGGACTATTCCGAGGATAACCTGGCGGAGGCCGGGCGAACCTTGACCAAGCTCTATCATGCCCTGCGGGGTATCGTGCCGGCGAAAGAAGCGGATGTAGCGGAAACGGACCACGACCGTCGTTTTGCCGAGGTAATGGATGATGATTTCAATACTGCTGGCGCCATTGCCGTGCTGCATGCAGTGGCGAATGACATCAATCATTACCGCCGGGAAGGTGATGAAGAAGCCGCCAAGCGCAGCGCGGCCGTTCTGGTGCGGCTGGGTGCTGTGCTCGGTCTGCTGCAGCAGAACCCGGAAGCCTTCTTCCAGGCGGATACCGGCAGTGAGCTGACCGCCGAGGACATCGAGGCCATGATTCAGGCCCGTGCCGATGCCCGTAAAGCCAAAGACTTTGCGGAGGCCGATCGCATTCGCGATGATCTGCTGGAGAAGGGCATTATCCTGGATGACAGCCGTGAAGGAACCACCTGGCGCCGGAGCCAGGACTGAGTTGATTCGCGCAATGTCGCATTGTGCCGGTGGGAATGACCTTGTAGGGAATTTCACGTACAATGCGGCGCTCTAATCAGAACGTCCCCGCGCTATCGGCGCCATCAGGGGAGTCGGGAACTACAAACCCATTGAGGCAAGCAACGATGACAGAACGCGTTCAAGTTGGCGGCATCCAGATCGCCAAGAATCTGTACGATTTTGTAAATAACGAAGCGATTCCGGGCACCGGTATTGAAGCTGACAAGTTCTGGGCCGAGTTCGACAAGATCGTGAACGAGCTCGCTCCGCGCAATCGCGAGCTGCTGCTCAAGCGTGACGAAATCCAGGAAAAAATGGATACCTGGAACCGCGAGCACAAGGGCCAGAAACTGGACATGGCCGAGTACAAGGCGTTTCTGAAAGACATCGGCTACCTGGTAGATGAGCCGGCGGATTTCAAAATCTCCACCTCCAATGTGGATCCGGAAATCGCCACCATGGCCGGCCCGCAGCTGGTTGTGCCGGTCATGAATGCCCGTTTCGCCCTGAACGCGGCTAACGCTCGCTGGGGTAGCCTGTACGATGCCCTGTACGGTACCGACGCTATTTCTGAGGAAAACGGTGCTGAGAAGGGCCGTGGCTACAACCCGGTTCGTGGCGCCAAGGTGATTGAGTGGGCCCGCAACCTGCTGGATGGCTCTGCGCCTCTGGCTTCCGGTAGCCATAAAGACGCCGCAAAATACTATATCGACGGCGGCAAGCTGGCGGTTAAACTTCAGAACGGTGACGTGACCGGTCTGAAAGACGAGTCCGGTTTTGTGGGTTACACCGGCGCTGCCGATGCCCCCACTGGCGTTTTGCTGGTGAAGAATGGCATGCATTTCGAAATCCAGATTGATGCCAGCCATCCGATCGGCAAGGATGACGGTGCCCACGTTAAAGACGTTCTGATGGAATCGGCCCTGACCACCATCATGGACTGCGAAGACTCCGTTGCCGCGGTAGATGCTGATGACAAGGTTGTCGCCTACAAGAATTGGCTTGGCCTGATGAAGGGCGATCTGGAAGAGTCCTTCGAGAAGGGCGGCCAGATGATGACTCGTCGCATGAATGGCGACCGCACCTACACTGGCGCCGATGGCAGCGAGCTGACCCTCAAGGGCCGCAGCCTGCTGTTCGTTCGTAACGTTGGCCACCTGATGACTAACCCGGCCATTCTGCTGAAGGATGGTAGCGAAATCCCCGAGGGTCTGATGGACGGCCTGGTAACATCCCTGATCGCCATCCACGACCTGAAGGGCGACGGCAAATTCCAGAACAGCACCAAGGGTTCTGTGTACATTGTTAAGCCCAAGCAGCACGGCCCGGAAGAAGTGGCGTTCACCAATGAATTCTTCGGTCGTGTTGAAGACGCTCTTGGTCTGCCGCGCTTCACCCTGAAAGTGGGCATCATGGACGAAGAGCGTCGCACCACCGTGAACCTGAAGGCCTGCATCCACGCTGCCAAAGAGCGCACCGTGTTTATCAATACCGGCTTCCTGGATCGCACCGGTGATGAGATTCATACATCCATGGAGTTGGGTCCCTTCATCCGTAAGGGGCCGATGAAGCAGGCTGCCTGGATCAACGCTTACGAGCAGTGGAACGTTGACATCGGCCTGGAAGCCGGTCTGTCTGGCGTTGCCCAGATTGGTAAGGGTATGTGGGCCATGCCGGATCTGATGGCAGGCATGCTGGAGGCCAAGATCGGTCATCCGAAGGCTGGTGCCAACACCGCCTGGGTTCCGTCTCCGACAGCCGCTACCCTGCATGCCACTCACTACCACCAGGTGAACGTGTTTGATGTGCAGAAAGAGCTGGCTAACCGTCAGCGCGCGTCTCTGGACGACATCCTGACTGTGCCGGTGATGGAGGATCCGTCGTCCTTGAGCGCCGAGGACATTCAGCAGGAACTGGACAACAACGCCCAGGGTATCCTTGGCTACGTTGTACGTTGGATCGACCAGGGTGTGGGCTGCTCCAAGGTGCCTGACATCAACGATGTGGGCCTGATGGAAGACCGTGCGACACTGCGTATTTCTTCGCAGCTGCTGACCAACTGGCTGTACCACGGCATCTGCTCTGAAGAGCAGATCATGGAAACCATGAAGCGCATGGCTGCGGTTGTTGATAAGCAGAACGCTGGTGATGCGGCGTATCGCAACATGGCTCCGAACTTTGACGACAGCATTGCCTTCCAGGCCGCTGTGGATCTGGTTCTGAAGGGGCGCGAACAGCCGGCCGGCTACACAGAGCCGCTGCTGCACGCATACCGTCAGAAGGCCAAGGCCAAATACGGGCAGTAAAACGCCCGTCCATAAAAAACCCCGCTTCGGCGGGGTTTTTTATTGGGGTTGCCCCCGCTGACGAAGAATTCGCGGGATGGCGCGTCAGGTGTCGGCGTGCAGCACGTTGGCAGCGTAAAGGGTGTTTTCCAGCAGGGTGGCAATGGTCATGGGGCCGACGCCGCCCGGTACCGGGGTGATGTAAGCCGCACGCTCTGCTGCAGCGTCAAAATCGACATCGCCACAGAGTTTGCCGTCATCCATCCGGTTAATGCCCACATCAATGACGGTGGCGCCCGGTTTGACCCACTCGCCCTTGATGATGCCCGGTTTGCCCACTGCGGCCACCAGGATGTCTGCTTCCCCGACAAATTTCTCGAGATTGTCGGTAAATCGATGGCATACCGTTGTCGTGGCTCCTTTTAGCAGCAGTTCCATGCTCATGGGGCGACCGACAATGTTGGAGGCCCCGACAATAACTGCGTGCTGGCCTTTGTAGGGGGTGCCAATGGAGTCCAGCAGGGTGATGACGCCTGCCGGTGTGCAGGGCCGCAGGGTAGGCTTGCGCTGCATCAGGCGGCCGATGTTGTAGGGGTGAAAGCCATCTACGTCCTTGTCGGGCCGTATCTTTACCAGAATCGGATCAGCATCCAGGTGCGAGGGCAGGGGCAGTTGAACCAGTATGCCGTCAACGGCGGGGTTCTCGTTCAGCTCGTCAACCAGCGCTTCCAGTGCCGCCTGGGAGGTATCTTCCGGCAAATCATAGGACAGCGACAGGATGCCTGCCTGCTCGCAGGCCTTGCGTTTGTTGCCAACGTATACCTGGGAGGCCGGATCGTGACCGACCAGTACCACGGCCAGCCCGGGCGCTCTCAGGCCCTTCTGTTTTCTGGCTTCGACCCCGGCGGCCACCTGTTGCCGGACCTGTGCAGCAATTTCTTTTCCGTTAATCAGTTTGGCGCTCATGTTTCCGTCTTGTCGGTTTGGGCGTAAGAAAGTGAAGGCCGGGCATTGTCTCATGCTTCAGGGTTAACGCCAATGTAGAGGGGGTGGTCGGGAACTCCAGCGGTTACAGGTGGTCACTTATAGGACTGTCTCGGCAAGGAATTTTCAATTCCGTGTTGACGGACGCGATCGGCGCCGGTAATATGCGCGCCAACTTTGCTGAGGCACTTGTTGTTCAGTTAACGGGGTATAGCGCAGTCTGGTAGCGCGCCTGCTTTGGGAGCAGGATGTCGGGAGTTCGAATCTCTCTACCCCGACCACTTTCTGGATATTCAGGTGGGCGAACGGTCAAGCGCCCGTAGCTCAGCTGGATAGAGCATCCGCCTTCTAAGCGGATGGTCGCAGGTTCGAGTCCTGCCGGGCGCGCCATCTCGTTAATCGCAGATTGGTACCGGACTCGCCGAACCAGCAAAGTTGAAGTAAGCAGTAGTGTGCCGGCAGGCACCTCCCTGATGTGGTGGACGTAGCTCAGTTGGTAGAGCTCAGGATTGTGACTCCTGCGGTCGAGGGTTCGAACCCCTTCGTCCACCCCACTTTTCCCCTTGTTTGTTTCCGAGCACCCTGATTCCCTGTTATGGTTCAGAGCTGCGCCGGATATGCGAGAGTGGCGGAATTGGTAGACGCACTGGATTTAGGTTCCAGCGGGTAATACCGTGAGAGTTCGAGTCTCTCCTCTCGCACCACCCTTTCTTTTTTCTGATTTGTCCCCATTGTGTTCCCGTGCCGCGTTGTCAGGCGCGTCTCAAACCCATATTCAGGGTGGCCGGGTGATTCTCTCGGCGGGGCAAACCGTGATAAACTACCGGCTTTTAATTTTGCGTCCCTTTGGGGTGAGCTGCTCCTGCCGGGATTTTGGTTTAATTTTCATTCACCTACAGAATCTGTAATTTGAGGAACTTCCATGCAAGTGTCTGTTGAAACGACCTCCAACATCGAGCGTCGCATGACGATTGGTGTGCCCGCCCAGGAAATCGACCAGGCGGTTCAGAAACGCCTGCAGGAAACTGCTCGCACCGTGCGCCTGAACGGTTTCCGCCCTGGCAAGGTTCCCATGAGCGTGGTCAAGCGTCGTTTTGGTGACAGCATCCGCCAGGAAGTGGTTGGCGAGGCTATGCGCGACAACTACATCAAGGCGCTGCAGGAGCAGGATATCAATCCGGCTGGCTGGCCCAAGTTGGAGCCGAAGACCATGGAAGAAGGCAAGGACCTCGAGTTCGTTGCGACTTTTGAGGTTCTGCCGGAAATTGAGCTGGGCGATCTGAGCAAGATCAACGTTGAGAAGCCGGTGTCTGAAGTTGCCGACAAGGATATCGACAACATGATCGATAATCTGCGTCGCCAGCAGGCCACCATGAAAGAAGTCAAGCGCAAGTCCAAGAACAAGGACATCGTGACTATCGACTTCAAGGGCTCCATCGACGGTGAAGAATTCGAAGGTGGCTCCGCTGAAGGTCATCGTCTGACCCTGGGTTCAGGTCAGATGATCCCTGGCTTTGAAAAGGGCATTGTGGGTGGTAAAGCCGGTGAAGAGCTGGAAATCGATGTCACTTTCCCTGAGGACTACCATAACGAAGACCTGGCGGGTAAAGATGCCAAGTTCGCGATCACTATCCACAAGGTAGAAGAGCCGCAGCTGCCGGAGCTGGATCAAGAATTCTTCAAGCGTTTCGGCATCGAAGCTGAAGACGAAGTCGCTTTCCGCGAGGAAGTGAAGAAGAACATGGAGCGCGAGCTCAAGCAGGCAGTATCCAACAAGGTCAAGAACGACGTTGTAGACGGTCTGTTGGAGACCACCGAGCTGGAAGTGCCTGCGGCTCTGGTTGATCAGGAAATTGATCGCCTGCGTCAGGACGCCGTTCAGCGCTTTGGCGGTCAGGTTGATTTCCAGCAACTGCCGAAGGAAATCTTTGAAGAGCAGGCCAAGCGTCGCGTGAAGACCGGTCTGCTGTTCCAGGAAGTGGTCAAGAAGAACGACCTGAAGGCTGATGAGGCAAAAGTAGAAGAAAAGATCCAGGAGATCGCTTCTACGTATGAACAGCCGGATGAAGTTGTTGCACACTTCAACAGCAACCCGGATCAAAAGGCCCAGGTTGAGTCTTCTGTACTGGAAGACGCCGTGGTTGATTTTGTGCTTGGCGCGGCCAAGGTAAAAGAGAAGAAGATGAAGTACGAGGAAGCGGTTCAGGCCGGTCAGCCCCAGCGCTGATGGCCGCCGGGCATTGGCTCGGTGCCGTGTTCTGGAAGCAGCCGGCGTGTCCGGCTGTTTTCATCTGGGCGATCTGCTGGCAGAGTATATGGGGTACCGGAATACAACGGGCCCCCGTTGAAGCAGGAGTCCAAACCATTGTCCATAAGGAGTTCAGGCGCACATGACGCAGAAACCGTTTGATGGCCCTACAATGATAACCAGCTCAGGCCTGGTGCCGATTGTTATTGAACAGACGGCGCGCGGCGAACGTTCGTTCGACATTTATTCCCGTCTGCTCAAGGAGCGGGTGATCTTTCTGGTTGGTCCGGTTGAAGATCACATGGCAAACCTCGTGGTTGCCCAATTGCTGTTCCTGGAATCCGAAAATCCGGACAAGGATATCCATCTTTATATCAACAGTCCGGGTGGCTCCGTTTCCGCCGGCATGTCCATTTACGACACCATGCAGTTTGTGAAGCCGGATGTAGCAACGCTTTGCATCGGTCAGGCAGCCAGCATGGGTGCTTTCCTGTTGTCGGGTGGCGCGAAGGGCAAGCGTGCCTGCCTGCCACACTCCCGTGTAATGATTCATCAGCCGCTGGGCGGCTATCAGGGGCAGGCGACGGACATCGAGATCCATACCCGTGAGATCCTGAAAATCCGCAACACGCTCAACGAGCTGCTTGCGGAGCACACGGGTCAGGACATCGAGACCATCGCCCGGGATACCGACCGTGATAATTTCATGGATCCTGCCCAGGCCAAAGAGTACGGGTTGATCGATACAATACTTGATAAGCGCGTATCGAATAAATAATACTGAAAGTCATCGCATCACTACCGGCCGGCGTACACACTGATGACACCGGCCAACGAAGAACAGAGGTATTTCAATGGCAGATGAAAGAAACGGCAGAGGCGACGATAACGGCAAGTTGCTCTACTGCTCGTTTTGTGGAAAGAGCCAGCATGAAGTCCGTAAGCTCATTGCAGGGCCCTCGGTGTTCATCTGCGACGAGTGCGTTGATCTGTGCAATGACATTATCCGGGAAGAGATTCAGGAGAACGCCCCGGAGGAGGCCAGCGACCGCCTGCCCACGCCGGCAGAGATCCGTGAGACTCTGAATGAATATGTTATTGGCCAGGATCGCGCCAAGGTCGTTCTGTCTGTAGCGGTGTATAACCACTACAAGCGCCTTCGCTACGGCGAGGGCAAGAGTGATGTCGAGCTGGGCAAAAGCAACATTCTGCTGATCGGTCCCACCGGTAGCGGTAAGACCCTGTTGGCCGAAACCCTTGCGCGCATGCTGAATGTTCCGTTTACCATCGCGGATGCGACCACGCTGACCGAAGCAGGCTATGTGGGTGAAGATGTTGAAAACATCATCCAGAAACTGCTGCAGAAGTGCGACTACGATGTCGAAAAGGCCCAGCGCGGTATTGTCTACATCGACGAGATCGACAAGATTTCCCGCAAGTCCGATAACCCGTCCATTACCCGGGATGTATCGGGTGAGGGTGTTCAGCAGGCTTTGCTGAAGCTGATCGAGGGTACTGTCGCTTCGGTTCCTCCTCAGGGGGGGCGTAAACACCCCCAGCAGGAGTTCCTGCAGGTGGATACCGGTAATATCCTGTTTATCTGTGGCGGTGCCTTCGCCGGCCTCGACAAGGTTATCCAGGAACGCTCTGAGCGCAGTTCCATTGGCTTCTCGGCTACAGTCAAGAGCCAGGACGACAGCAAGAGCACTGGCGATATCATTCGCGAAGTCGAGACCGAGGATCTGGTGAAGTTTGGCCTGATTCCGGAATTCGTCGGTCGTCTGCCTGTGGTAGCCACGTTGACCGAGCTGGATGAAGAAGCACTGGTGCAGATTCTGACCGAGCCCAAAAACGCTCTGACCAAGCAGTATCAGAAGCTGTTTGATATGGAAGGGGTGGAGCTGGACTTCCGGGAAGACGCCCTGCGCGCAGTGGCCAGAAAAGCCATGGAGCGCAAGACCGGTGCCCGTGGTCTGCGGTCGATAATGGAAGCGACCCTGCTGGATACCATGTATCAGATTCCCTCTGAGCATGATGTCTCCAAGGTGGTGATCGACGAGAGTGTGATCAAGGGGGATTCAGAGCCCTTCAAGATCTACGCCAGCAGCGATCACGCCAAGGCGGTGCCCGAAGACTGAACGGGCACAGGGCGTAGAATACCGGGTGATATAAAAGGGGCGTTCAACGCCCCTTTTTCATCTCAGGCCCTTATCGTTTGCTCCCTGATATTTCCCATCGTAAAAAGATTGCAATTTTTGTCAGCGCCCCAATGTTGGGTGATATGCTGAAAGAAATACTGTCAGAGGATTCCCCATGACCCGTATACCTGATGAAACTGTGCACGAATACCCGCTGCTTCCTTTGCGTGATGTGGTGGTGTTCCCGCACATGGTGGTTCCGCTGTTTGTGGGCCGCGAAAAATCCATTCAGGCGCTGGAAGCGGCAATGGAGGGCAGCAAGGAAATCCTGCTGGTAGCCCAGAAAGATGCCTCCACCGACGAGCCGGGCCCGAAGGATGTATTTGCCATGGGCACCCTGGCGACAGTGCTGCAGATGCTTCGGCTGCCGGATGGCACCGTCAAGGTTCTGGTAGAGGGTAATTCCCGAGCCAGCATTTCTGACATCGAGGAAGGCGATTACCTGTCCGGCCAGGCCATTCTGATGGATGAGGAATCCTTGCCGGAGCGTGAGGAAGACGTCCTCACCAAGACCCTGATGGACGAATTCGAGAAGTACGTGAAGCTGTCCAAAAAGGTGCCATCTGAGGTTTCCAATGCTTTGACCGGTATCCACGAACTTGAGCGTCTGGTCGATACCATGGCCGCGCATCTGGAGATGCGGATTCCCGAGAAACAGGAGTTGCTGGAAGCTCTGGACGTTCGTAAGCGGGTTGATCTTCTGCTGGGCAAGCTGGACGGTGAGATTGATCTGATCGAAGTCGAGAAGCGCATCCGTGGCCGTGTGAAAAAGCAGATGGAGCGCAGTCAGCGCGAGTATTACCTGAACGAGCAGATGAAAGCGATCCAGAAGGAAATGGGCCAGCTCGGTGAGGGTAACAACGATTTCGAGGAACTCGAGCAGAAGCTTGAGGAAGCCGGTTTGCCGGAAGAAGCCCGGAAGAAAACCGAAGCCGAGCTGAACAAGCTCAAGATGATGTCTCCGATGTCGGCGGAAGCTACCGTGGTGCGCGGCTACATTGACTGGATGCTGGCCGTACCCTGGAAGAAGCGCAGCCGGGTTCGTCACGACCTTGAAAAGGCCCGAGAAATCCTGGACCGGGATCACTACGGCCTGGACGAAGTGAAGAAGCGTATTCTGGAGTATCTGGCAGTACAGAGTCGGGTCAAGAAGGTAAAAGGGCCTGTGCTCTGCCTGGTAGGGCCTCCCGGGGTTGGCAAGACCTCCCTTGGCCAGTCCATCGCCAAGGCAACCAATCGCAAATACACCCGCATGGCGCTGGGTGGTGTGCGTGACGAAGCCGAGATACGAGGCCACCGCAAGACTTACATCGGCGCGCTGCCGGGCAAGTTGTTGCAGAAGCTTTCCAAGGTGGGTGTGAAGAACCCGCTGTTCCTGTTCGACGAAATCGACAAGATGGGCATGGACCATCGTGGCGATCCGGCCTCGGCGCTGCTCGAGGTGCTGGATCCGGAACAAAACCATACATTCAATGACCACTACCTGGAAGTCGATTACGACCTCTCGGATGTGATGTTCGTGTGTACCTCCAACTCCATGGATATTCCACCGGCACTGCTGGACCGCATGGAGATCATCCGGATTCCCGGATACACCGAAGATGAAAAGGTCAATATTGCCCTGCGTTACCTGCTGCCCAAGCAGCTCAAAGCCAATGGCCTGCGCAAGGACGAACTGAAACTGCCGGAAGAGACCATTCGGGATCTGATCCGCTACTACACCCGGGAGGCCGGTGTGCGGGGCCTTGAGCGCGAGATTGCCAAGATCTGCCGCAAGGTTGTACGTGAGCACGTAGAGAGCAGCAGCAAGGCCTCTGTGACTCTGACGCCGGATATTCTGGAGGATTACTCCGGGGTCAAGAAGTTCAAATACGGACTGGCAGAGGAAACCAATGAGATCGGGCAGGTGACCGGTCTGGCCTGGACTCAGGTCGGCGGCGAACTGTTGACCATAGAGTGCGCTCTGACACCGGGTAAGGGCCGTGTGGTTAAAACCGGCTCGCTGGGTGACGTTATGCAGGAATCCATTCAGACGGCACTCACGGTAGTTCGGAGCAGGGCTGCGGGCCTGGGTGTGGCGGATGATTTCCACGAAAAACACGATCTTCACGTGCACGTACCTGAGGGTGCGACCCCGAAAGATGGCCCAAGTGCCGGTATCGGGATGTGTACAGCACTGGTTTCTGCACTGACCCGAATTCCGGTTCGGGCGGACGTGGCAATGACCGGTGAAATCACCCTGCGAGGTCGGGTTCTGGCAATTGGTGGCTTGAAGGAAAAGCTGCTTGCGGCCCATCGGGGCGGTATCAAGACTGTTATTATCCCGGATGAAAATGTCAGGGATCTCAAGGAGATACCGGACAACATCAAGGAATCGCTGGAGATCCGCCCGGTCAAGTGGATCGATGAGGTTCTGGACATTGCACTGGCCTACCAGCCGGATCCCAGGGCGGAAGATACCGACAAGGATACCGGCAAATCGGCCACTTCTGATGATTCCGGCGACGCTGCAGAGCGCATAAATACACATTAAACACCGGATGAGTTGTTGACACGCCTGAGAGCCCGTTGGTATAACTGTTTCGCCGTGAAGCAGCCAATACCAAGGGCTCCCGCGCAGTAAGTGCCTATTCCGAACACCGGTTTAATGCCGCAAGGAATAAAAAAACTGAAGAATGGAATTCTCCAATCGCTTATGCGATAGTCGAGAACGTCCGCGAAAAAACAAACCGACCTATAACATCTTCAACCTGAAATCGAAGGGGTTTAGTGTGAACAAGTCCGAACTGATCGATGCAATTGCAGAGTCCGCAGACATCTCCAAAGCCGCAGCTGGCCGTGCGCTGGATGCCATGACCAACTCCATCACCGGTGCACTGAAGAAAGGCGACCAGGTTACCCTGATCGGCTTTGGCACCTTCTCTGTGAAAGAGCGTGCTGCCCGTACCGGTCGCAACCCGCAGACTGGCGCAGAAATCAAGATTCCGGCCTCTAAAGTGCCTGGATTCAAGGCAGGCAAGGCCCTGAAAGACGCCGTTAAGTAACGGCTCTTTCTCTGGCAGTTCCCGGTTCCGGGAACTGCCATCAGAATTCAAGGCGCATTCCGGTAAGGGTGCGCCTTTTTGCGTGTTAACGGTGGCTCATTCAGCTCTCGCCTCACCACTACCAACAGCAGAACCTTGAACAGGGATTCGAGAACAACATGCTTCAAGATATTCGGGATAACGCCCAGAGTACGATCGCCAAGGTTATCGTTGGCCTATTGATTATTTCCCTCTCGATCTGGGGAATGGACGCCATCATCGGCGGCTTCACTGGGGAGCCAGAAGTGGCAACGGTCAACGGTCAGGACATCACCGAGCGGGAGTTCCTGCGCACCGTACAGATGGAAAGCCAGCAGCGCCTGATGCAGATGGAGAATCCGGACCAATCTCTGCTGGACGAGGATCAGATTCGTCGTGACGTACTGGACGCGCTGATACAGGAGGCCGTGCTCACCCAGGATGCCCAGAGCCAGGGGCTGGAGCTGACCGATGCCGACATCGATTCCCTGATAACCCAGATGCCCCAGTTTCAGATTGACGGCCAGTTCAATCGCGACCGTTTTGTAGCCACAGTGCGCAACCTGGGTATGGGAGTTGCCGAGTTCCGCGAAAGCATGCGCAAGAACTACGTGGTCAACCAGATTCGTGCGGCGATCGTCCAGACTGGTGTCGTGGCACCTGAGAATGCAGCCCATTTGCTGGCCATTCAGAATCAGACCCGTGACTTCCGCGTGCTGACCCTCGATGGCAGCAGCGTCCAGGACCAGGTGGATGTGACCGAGGCAGAAGTGCAGGCGTACTACGACGAGAACCGTGACCAGTTTCGTCAGCCAGAGCAGGTGGATGCTGCCTACATTACCTTGTCCCAGGGGGCGTTGGCGGAGTCCATTGAGGTCGCCGAAGATGAATTGCGGGCCTATTACGAGGAGCGTGCTGAAGAATACGCACGGGAAGAGCGCCGTGCCGCTCACATTCTTGTAGAGGCCGGTGATGACGGGCAGGAGACTCTCGCAACCATCCAGCAGCGTCTTGAAGAGGGTGAGTCGTTTGCAGCCCTGGCCGAGGAATATTCGGTTGACACCGTATCTGCGCAGGAAGGTGGTGATCTTGGTTTTGCTGGCCGCGGTGTCTACGACGAAGCCTTTGAAGAAGCCCTGTTTGCCCTGGAAGAAGGCGAAGTGTCTGGCCCGGTTGAGACCAGCTTTGGTCTTCACCTGATCAAACTGGAAGACGTACGTCGTTCCGATGTGCCTGCGTTTGATGAGTTGCGTGAAGAGCTGCGACTGGAGTTGGCCAGAACCAAGGCCAGTGAGCGTTTTGCGGAAGTTCGCTCGCAATTGGCTGATGCGGCCTACGCTGCCGACGATCTTGCCGGCCCGGCCGAAGAGCTGGGTCTGGAAATTCGGGTGGTCGAAGGTGTCAGCAGGGACGGAGGTGCAGCACCCTTTGATCATGCGGGTCTGGTACGTCAACTGTTCTCTGAAGATGTACTTGAGGGTGGCTACAACACCGAGCTGATCGACGTGGGTGATAACGTATCGGTAGTTGCCCGGGTGCGCGAGTATCATGAACCGCGCCAGTTGGAGTTGGCTGATGTGGAGTCGGAAATTCGTCGGATTCTGGAGAGAACCGAAACGCGGGAAGCGCTGGCAGCCCGTGTTGATGAGCTCGTGGCTCAGCTTGAATCCGGTGCCAGTGTCGAGGAACTGGGCGTCGGTGAATGGCAGCAGTTTGAGAATCAGGGCCGGAATGGCTCTGGCCTGAGCCCGCGCGTGGTTCAGAAAGTGTTTTCAATGGCTCGCCCGAACGGCGACACGCCCACCGTTGGCCGCACTGTAACGGCTGACCAGGCTACTGTTATTGTCCTGACCAGCGTCAACGAGGGTGAGGTTGATCAGGAAGGTGCGGAATACCAGCAGCTGTTGCGTTTCCTGGCACAGCTGGAGGGGCAGCGTGAATACACCGCCTACCAGCAGTACCTTCGCAATACAGCTGAGGTTGAGCGGAACTGATTTGCTATAGACCTCAAAAGAAAGCCCCCTTTCGGGGGCTTTTTTGTGAGCGGTTCATTCTTTCGGGTATCGGGTAGCTTTCAGACTTTCCTTGATTTTCTTGAGATGGCCCAGAAAATCCGATCCACGTTTCAGCGTTACACCGGTTGCGAGGATGTCGATGACCGTCAAATGAATAATTCTGGAAGACATGGGCATATACACTTCTGTGTCTTCCGGGGTTGTGACGCCAACCACCACCGTACAGAACTCCGCAAGAGGGGATTCCGGGTTTGTTATACCAATAACCGTTGCGCCGTTCTCTCGCGCCACTCTGGCGATATCAACGCTTTCCTTGGTTCTGCCGGTGTACGAGATCATCACGATCACATCTCCGACCTGCGCCCCTGCCGCTACCATTCTCTGCATGAGAGCGTCGTCGTATGAGGTTACCGGAATGTTGAATCGAAAAAACTTATGCTGGGCATCGAGTGCGACCGACGCGGAGCCGCCCATGCCAAAAAAGTGGATCTGTTTTGCCTGGATAAGATAGTCGATGGCCGAAGCTAGCGCTTTGTGATCGAGTGACTGGCGAGACTTATCCAGGTTGGCAATGGTGCTGAGCATAATTTTGTCAGCGAATTCAGCCACGGTGTCGTCGGGCTCTATATTCTGGCCGACATAGGGTGTTCCTGTCGCAATGCTCTGTGCTAATCGGATCTTGAAGTCCGGGAAGCCCGTCGCTGAAAAACTCCGACAGAATCGGTTTACAGTAGGTTCGCTGACATTGGCCGCCCGGGCCAGGGCTGCAATGCTGTACCGCGTTGCAGCGCTGGGATCCTTAAGAATCGCTTCTGCCACTTTGCGCTCGGACTTGTTCAGATTATCCAGGCGTTCCTGAATATCTTCCAGCAGATTCTCTTCCCGGTGCGCGTGACTGGTTGTCATGAATGGATGCTCCGTTGATCTTTTGGGGCCGAATCATCTAAGAACTCGGGAGTATACCGTTTTATTGGTGTGTTTGCGGTAGTCAACGTGTCATAACGTGGTTTTCTGAGGGGTGGGAGTCAGCAATTTGACTGTTTTTTTTCTAAAACTACTACTTCCTGTTAATGTGAATGAAGTGGAGCGGCAAATCATGGAGGGCGCGACTCATGGTAAAGAACGCGAATGCCCCGTGTGACCTGATGCTTTTTGGCGCCTTGGGTGACCTGGCTCAGCGTAAACTCTTCCCAGCGCTGTATCAGCTGGAGCGCGCGGGCTTGCTCGCGCAGGGCAGTCGCATTCTGGCGATTGCCCGCACGAAGGCAACAACAGCGGACGTCCGGGAGCAACTGTTTGAAAAGCTTCGCTATCATGTGAAAGACAGTGAGTTTGATGCTGGTGTGGCGAATGCATTTCTGCAGCGGGTGGATTACCTGTTGCTGGATTTCACCGATCCTGACGGCTATGGGGCCCTGCGGGAGTGGCGGGATGAACCCAACAACGAACTCATCGTCTATATGGCCACGCCGCCTTCGATGTATGGCGTGATTGCCCGCAATATGAAGGCGACCAGTTGTTGTAATGAGAAAACCCGGGTGGTGGTGGAAAAGCCTATTGGCCACGACCTTGAGTCTTCCCGGGTCATCAACGATGAGCTTGGAGAGGTCTACCACGAAAACCAGTTGTTCCGGATTGATCACTATCTGGGTAAGGAGACCGTGCAGAACCTGATTGCCCTGAGATTCGCCAACAACCTGTTTGCTTCCCAGTGGGATCAGAATCATATCTCTCACGTTGAAATCACCGTCGCGGAGAGCGTAGGTATAGAAGGGCGCTGGGGCTATTTTGATCAGGCCGGTCAGATTCGCGACATGATTCAGAATCACCTGCTGCAGTTGCTGTGCCTGATTGCGATGGATCCGCCTGCTGACCTGTCAGCGGACAGTATCCGGGACGAGAAGGTAAAGGTACTCAAGGCGCTGAAGCGGATTACCCCGGACATGATGGATCGGTACGTCGTGCGTGGTCAGTACACTGCAGGCACCAGCAATGGCAAGCCGGTTCCGGGTTATCTGGAGGAGGAAGATGCCAACAAGGGCAGTGCCACCGAAACCTTCGTGGCCCTGAAGGCTGAGATCGACAACTGGCGCTGGTCTGGTGTGCCATTTTACATCCGCACGGGCAAGCGACTACCGGAGAAGCTTTCCCAGATCATCATCCATTTCAAGCCCGCGCCTCACTACATTTTTGACCCGGACCAGAAGCATTTGGCCAACAACAAACTGATTATCCGGTTGCAGCCAGATGAGGGAATGGCACTGAAAATCCTCACCAAGGATCAGGGTCTGGATAAGGGGATGCGATTGCGGCAGGGACCGTTGGAGCTGACCTTCTCCGAAACCTTTGAAGCGGAGCGCATTCCGGATGCCTATGAGCGTCTGCTGTGGGAGGTGATGAAAGGTAATCAATACCTTTTTGTTCGCAGGGATGAGGTGGAATACGCCTGGCGCTGGGTCGACGAGATCATCGCTAACTGGCGAGACAGTGGCGAACCGCCCAAGCGATATGCCGCCGGCACCTGGGGCCCGGTTGCCTCCATTGCCATGATCACGCGGGATGGGAGGAGCTGGTATGAGGATGCCTGACATTCGCTTGCCAGAGGGGGTCGGGTTCCACGCCGACGATAATGCCGGGGGCGTGGCCCGGGCCTTGGCCTCGACGGTCGCCGATGTGCTCGCCAGTCGTCTTGAGCAGGCGCCCAGGGCCAGCCTGGTGGTGTCCGGAGGCTCTACGCCTTTGCCCTTCTTCAAGGCGTTGTCCGAGGCCGATCTGGACTGGTCCAGAGTGGATATTGTGCTGGCGGACGAGCGCTGGGTGCCGGAGGGCGATCCTGCCAGTAACACAACCCTGGTCAAAAACAACCTTTTAGTGGGCAGGGCTGGGAAAGCCCGTTACCTGGCACTGAAGCAGCCGGGGGAAATCCCGGATCAAGGATTGGAGGCAGTTCGGCAGGCGCTTTCGGTGCTGGTTCTGCCGTTGGATGTGGTGATACTGGGAATGGGCAATGACGGTCATACCGCTTCGCTGTTTCCGGATGCGCCTGAATTGCCTGAAGCCATGGATGAGTTCAATACTGGCCTGGTAGCGGCGATGACACCCGAATCCCAGCCTCAGTCCAGGGTGACTCTGACCCGGGCAGTACTGGCGCAAGCGCGCTTTACCGCGCTGCACCTGAAAGGGGAGGACAAGCTGGAGACGCTCAGAAGGGCGTGTTCGGCTCTGGATGATGTATTGGCCATGCCGGTGCGGGCCTTCCTGAAATCCGGCCTGGAAGTGTTCTGGAGCCCGTGACGCCGCGCTGCTTGTCTGGTCACCGCCGCTAACTGCTTTAGGAGATCATCATGAATCAATTGTCGGACTATCATCGCGAGCGGGTAAAGGCCGTTCTGGCCGCCTCACCTCTGGTGCCTGTGATTGCGATCAAAGACCCGGACGATGCCATTCCGCTGTGCCGTGCGCTGGTAGATGGAGGTATCCGGGTACTTGAAATCACCTTGCGCACCGAGCATGGAGTGCGGGCCATTGAAAAGGTCAGGAAAGCCATTCCCGAAGCCTGGGTTGGTGCAGGAACGGTTACCAGTATTGCCCAGTATCGACAGGTGGAGTCTGCTGGTGCGCAGTTTGTGATTACCCCCGGGGTTACTGAGGCCATTCTGGAGTTCGGTGTTACCTCCGAGGCACCGCTGTTACCAGGGGTTTCGACGGTGTCCGAGCTGATGATGGGGTATGCGTTGGGCTATCGGGAGTTCAAGTTTTTCCCGGCGGAAGTGGCAGGGGGTATCCCTGCGCTTAAGGCCTTCAGCGGGCCATTTCCCGATGTCGTCTTTTGTCCGACGGGTGGCATTAGCCGGCAGACAGCCAGAGACTATCTGGCGTTGCCGAATGTCCGTGCTGTGGGTGGGTCCTGGCTCACGCCGGCAGAGGCCATTGCCGGTAAAGACTGGCCGGCAGTGTCGGAAATTGCCAGGGGAAGTCTGGGCGACCTTTAAACCGGTAAACACAAAACCCACCGTCGTGGTGGGTTTTGTGTGTCTGGCCGAAGGCTGTGTCAGGCGCTGCTCGGCGGCTAGCGGATATCGCTGCCAACGCGCACGATTTTCATAGTGTTGGTGCCGCCCTGAGCGTTGACGTAATCCCCCTTGGTAATCACCACCAGATCACCTTCGCCGACTACGCCGCGTCTGCGCAGTTGTTCCACGGCCTCAGCATTGGTCTGCTCATTGGCAATCCGGGCCGAATCGAAGGGTATGGTCTGCACGCCGCGGAAAAGAACCACCCGGTGCTGGGTGGAGTGATGGCGCGACAGGGCAAAGATCGGCAGGCTGGACTTGATGCGTGACATCAGTCTGGGGGTAGCGCCTGTCTCAGTCATGCAGATGATGGCACGCACACCCTGCAGGTGGTTGGCGGCGTACATGGCAGACAAAGCGATGGCTTCGTCGACCCGCTCCATGCTCTCGTGAATCCGGTGTTTGGACTGGTGCATGGAGGGATGCCGTTCGGCCCCCAGGCAGATGCGGACCATGGCCTCTACCGCTTCTTTCGGATAGTCACCTACTGCGGTTTCGGCCGACAGCATGACCGCGTCGGTGTAGTCCATTACGGCATTCGCGACGTCGGACACCTCGGCCCGGGTGGGCATCGGGTTGGTGATCATCGATTCCATCATCTGGGTTGCGGTGATGACCGCCCGGTTCAGAACCCGGGCGCGGGCAATGATGTGCTTCTGAACTGCTACCAGTTCGGCATCGCCAATCTCAACCGCCAGGTCTCCCCGGGCGACCATGACGGCGTCTGAGGCGAGGATGACCTCATCCAGGGCCTGGTCGTCGTGTGCCAGCTCCGCCCGCTCAATTTTGGCGACCAGGCCCGCCTCAGAGCCGGCCTCGCTCAGCAGTCTGCGCGCGATGTGCATATCTTCGGCGGTGCGCACGAATGAGACGGCGACATAATCCGCGTCAAGTTTTGCGGCGGTAACAATGTCCTGCTTGTCTTTCTCGGTCAGAGCTTCGGCAGACAGTCCTCCGCCTCGCTTGTTCAGGCCCTTGTTGTTGGATAATGGACCGCCAATCAGTACCTTGGAGGTAATGCTGTGCTCGTCTACCGACATCACTTCCATTTCGATGCGGCCGTCGTCGAGCACCAGAATGTCGCCGGGGGCAACGTCTTCAATCAGTTGCTCGTAGTCGATGCCCACCCGCTCGGCTGTGCCGGCGTCCTTGTCCATGCTGGCGTCGAGAACGAAGGTTTGCCCGGCTTCCAGGAATACCTTGTTATCGGTGAATCGCGCGATGCGCAGCTTGGGGCCCTGAAGGTCGGCGAGAAGGGCAACAAAGCGGCTCTGTGCTGCAGCGGCTTCACGAACCTGTCGGGCACGGGCCATGTGCTCTTCGGCGCTGCCATGGGAGAAATTCAGGCGAGTCACGTCAACGCCGGCCTTGATGATGGCGGCAAGTGACTCCGGTGTGTCTGTGGCGGGGCCGAGCGTGGCGACAATTTTCGTGCGCCTGAGCATATGTGGGTGTCCTTATTCCGGGTTCGCCGGTATGGTCGAAGAGTCGACAGTGCCAGCGGTCAATGATAGTGGGTGCCAGTATATGAACTACTGATGACCCTTCTGTGACACGGTTTCACCTCGCTAGATGTTCGAGGGCTCCCGATGCCTGCTTTCGTGATATGTAGTAAAGTTACCAAAATAATGGCGATAATTTTTTGCTGTGTCTATGTTTTGAAGCGTTTTTTACTATTCTTTGTTCTATGTTCGAGTGAATCCGTAGAGGAGGCTGCAGGATGCATCCAACCATAGTGAAGGTTACTCAGAGAATTGTGGCCCGAAGTCAAGCCACGCGGCAAGAGTACCTCTGTCGTATGGCGGCGCTGAAAAAGAACTCCCCCCAACGGGGCACGCTGTCCTGTGGCAACCTTGCCCACGGCTTTGCCGCCTGTAATCAGGCGGATAAGAACACGCTCAAGCTGATGAACAAGGCCAACGTGGCAATCATAACGGCCTACAACGATATGCTTTCGGCTCATCAACCCTACCAACAGTTCCCCGATATCATCCGCGAGGCGGCCCATGGTATGGGGTCGGTGGCCCAGGTTGCCGGGGGCACACCCGCCATGTGTGATGGCGTGACCCAGGGGCAGCCTGGCATGGAGCTCAGCCTGTTCTCCCGGGACACGATCGCCATGAGCACGGCGGTTGCTCTCAGCCACAACATGTTTGATGCCACGCTGTTGTTGGGGATCTGCGACAAGATTGTTCCGGGGCTGCTCATCGGATCGCTGAGTTTTGGCTATCTGCCGACCATACTGGTACCCGCCGGCCCCATGCCGTCCGGATTGCCCAACAAAGAGAAGCAGCGCATCCGTCAGCTCTATGCTGAAGGCAGGATTGGCAAAGAGGAGTTGCTGGAAGCCGAGAGCAAGTCATACCACAGTCCCGGTACCTGTACCTTTTATGGCACCGCCAACAGCAACCAGCTGTTGGTTGAGGTGATGGGGCTGCACTTGCCGGGTGCCGCCTTTGTGAATCCAGGCACACCGCTGCGTGATGCGCTGACCAGGGCAGCGACGGAACAGGTTATCCGGTTATCGAAACCTAACGGTGGAGATCTGGGGCTGGGCGATATGGTAGACGAAAAGAGCATCGTCAATGCCCTGGTCGCCCTGCTGGTAACGGGCGGCTCAACCAACCACACCATTCACTGGATAGCCATCGCCCGCGCTGCCGGCATCATCATTGACTGGAATGACTATGCCGAGCTTTCTGCGGTTGTGCCCTCGTTGACCCGTATCTATCCCAATGGCCAGGAGGATGTGAATGCCTTCCACGAGGCGGGTGGTACGCCGTTCCTGATCCGCGAACTGCTTGCTGGCGGATACCTGCATAACGACGTGCACACAGTGATGGGCCCAGGCCTGGAGCAGTACGCCCGCATGCCCGAACTCGACGATGGTAAGCCCGCCTGGAAGCCTGCAGCTGAGCAAAGTGCCATGCCGGAGGTACTCCGTGGTGTGGCCCAGCCTTTTGCGCCGGATGGTGGGCTCAGGGTGCTGGAGGGCAATCTGGGCAGGGGCGTGATCAAGGTCTCGGCAGTCGCGCCTGAGCACCATACCATCGAGGCCCCGGCCGTGGTATTCAACGATCAGAACGAGCTCAAGGCGGCCTTCGAGGCCGGAGAGCTGAATCGGGATTGCGTTGTGGTTGTGCGATTTCAAGGTCCCCGTGCCAATGGTATGCCGGAGCTACACAAACTCACCCCTTATCTGGGGGTGTTGCAGGACAGGGGCTACAAAGTGGGCCTGGTGACGGATGGCCGGATGTCTGGCGCTTCCGGGAAAGTGCCTGCCGCCATCCACGTATACCCCGAAGCGTTGGATGGCGGACCTTTGGCCCGAGTTGAAGACGGGGATACCGTTGTCCTGGACGCCCGCAACGGAACCCTCAGCATCAGGGTAGAGGATGACGTGCTGGCCGCCCGCAGGCCTGCAACGACGGATCTGTCCGGCTATCATACGGGCTACGGGCGGGAGCTGTTTGGTTGGTTCCGTCGTTCGGCAAGCAACCCTGAACAAGGTGCCAGTTTTTTCTGGAACCACGAGGCATGACAGCAGAACACTATTCTCTGGTGGGGGACATTGGGGGAACCAATGCACGCTTTGCTCTGGTGAAGCAGGGCAGTATAGAACCAGAAGCTATTGAAGTTTTGCCCTGCCGTGATTACGAGAACCTGGATCAGGTGGTGGTCACCTATCTGGAACGTGTAGGTGTGGCGTCGGTCAGGCAGGCCTGTCTGGCCGTGGCCTCCCCCTTGCGCGGTACCCGGGTGACAATGACCAACAACCACTGGCGCTTTGACATTGAGGCGGTGCGACAGGTCTTTGGCTGGTCGGCCTTCAAGGTCATCAATGATTTTACCGCCATGGCGCTGGGCGTGCCCCATGTATCGGACGCCAATCTGGTGCACGTTTGTGGCGGCCCGGGAGACCCTGGCCGGCCGAAACTGGTGATGGGTCCGGGAACGGGCCTGGGCGTTTCCGGTCTGGTTCCGATTCGAAATGGCTGGGTGCCTTTGGTGACTGAAGGGGGCCATGTGGATTTTGCCCCCACCGATGACACGGAAATGGACGTGTTGCGCCTACTCCGGGCCAGGTTTGGGCGGGTGTCGGTCGAGCGGATTCTGTGCGGCCAGGGTTTGCTGAACCTGTATCAGGCCCATGCCGAAATCCGTGGCGTGGCGGCCCCACTCGATGCTCCGGAGAAGATCACAGCCGCCGCTGTGGACGCTTCCGATGCCTTGGCCGGGGAAGTCCTTCAGCATTTCTGCGAAATGCTTGGGCGAACCGCAGGCAATTCGGCGCTGACGCTGGGGAGTCTGGGCGGCGTGTACCTGTGTGGCGGTATGCTGCCAGGGTTTCTCGACTTTTTTCTTGAGAGCCCGTTCCGTGAAGCCTTTGTAGCCAAGGGGCGGATGCGTCCGCTAATGGAATTTACACCGGTTTACGTGGTGACAGAGCCCTATACCGGTTTACTGGGAGCTGCCGAAGCGTTAGGAAATTCCGAGGTATGACCGATTCTTTGATAAACCTGTCCTTTGATGAGCTGGTTCGGCGTGTTCGTGCCTGTCAGATTTGTGCAGGCGATCTGCCCCACGAGCCGAGGCCGGTCATTCAGCTTAGTGAATCCTCCCGCATTCTCGTGGTCGGGCAGGCGCCGGGTCGACGGGTACACGAAACCGGTCTGCCGTTTAACGACCCCAGTGGCGACCGGCTGCGCCAATGGATGGGCATTACCCGCGACACCTTTTACGATGAACAGAAACTCGCCATCCTGCCCATGGGATTCTGTTATCCGGGCACCGGTAAATCCGGAGATCTTCCTCCACGCCCCGAGTGCGCTCCGGCCTGGCGCCGGGCGTTGCTCGACCGCTTGCCGGAGATTCGCCTGACCTTGCTGATCGGTCAATATGCTCATGCCTGGCATATTCCCGGCGCAAGGCGCGCGGTTACCGAGAATGTGCGGCAGTGGCAACAATTCTGGCCTGATGTCATTCCGATGCCCCATCCCAGCCCCCGCAATAACCTCTGGTTGCGAAAGAATCCCTGGTTTGAAGCGGAAGTGGTGCCGGCCATTCAGGCCAGAGTTGCTAGCATTCTGAACTGACCTGGCCACTCCGGGCCATATACTCAGATAGCTCGCTGTATTGTTCCGGGTTAATGTACAGGCCCTGTTTGGTTCGCCGCCAGAGCAGGTCCTCTGGTGTGATCGCCCATTCGTGGGTCATCAGATAATCCACCTCGCGACGAGACAGGGTATCGGTAAACCAGTGGCCGAGATCGGCCATGTTCTGACAGCCTTCCAGAATGTGGTAGCTGCTGGTGCCATAGCTTCGCACAAACCGATGGATTACAGCATCGTCCAGCCAGGGGAAATCGGCCGCGAGTTCGGTAGCCAGCTGCTCCTGAGTGTTGAAGTCCCCGCCGGGCAGCACGGCCGTTCGGGTCCAGGATCGGCCGGAACCGGGAAAATAGCGACTGACCTGATCGGTCACAGCTTCGGCGAGCTTCCGGTAGGTGGTGATCTTGCCCCCGAACACCGAGATCAAAGGGGGCAGCGAGTTCTCATCATCAACCTCGAATGAGTAGTCGCGAGAGGCAGACTGTGCGGTGCCACCCTCGTCGTCCATCAGCGGCCGAACACCGGAGTAACTCCAGACTACATCGTTGGCGGACAGTTGCCGGCGGAAATACTGGTTGACGATCGACAGCAGATAGTCGGTTTCCTCTGGGGAAATCCGTGCCTGCGACGGATCGCCCACGTAATCGACATCGGTGGTGCCGATCAGGGAGAAGCGGTCCTCGTAGGGGATCACGAAAACAATGCGCTCGTCCTGATTCTGAAGAATATAGGCTTCGGTATCCTGGTTGAGCCTGGGTACCACGATGTGGCTGCCCTTGACCATGCGGATCTGCTTGGGAGCTGGCATAGACAGGCTTTCACCGAACAGGCTGCTGACCCAGGGGCCGGTGGCGTTAACGACCACCTTGGCGCGGATGTTGTACTGCCTGTCCCGGTGGTGATCGTCCAGGGTGGCGTGCCATTGCCCGTTACGGCGCTCGGCGCGGCTACAGCGGGTGCGGGTCAATACGGTTGCGCCTTTTTCAGCGGCCTTGCGAGCAGACAGCACCACCAGCCTGGCATCATCAACCCAGCCATCTGAATACTCGAATCCGCGACTGATGTCGGGTTTGAGGGGTGAGTCCGGGCCGAAGGTAATAGACCGGGAGCCGGGCAGCAGTTCGCGCTTGGCCAGATGATCGTAGAGGAAAAGGCCGGTACGGATCATCCACGCTGGTCGCAGGTGGGGCTGATGGGGCAGGCGAAAACGCATCGGCCACATGATGTGGGGGGCGTTTCGTAGCAGGGCCTCTCGTTCACCGAGTGCTTCCCTGACCAGCCGGAATTCGTAATGCTCAAGATAGCGCAGACCGCCGTGGATAAGTTTGCTGCTGCTGGACGAAGTGGCAGAGGCAAGATCGTTCATCTCACACAGAACAACCCGAAGCCCCCGGCCTGCGGCGTCCATGGCAATTCCGGTGCCGTTTACGCCTCCCCCGACCACCAGTACATCGCATTGAGTGGGGGGAGTGTGAGGGTTGCCTGAAACCAGTCCTTTGTTATTTGCCACTGCCTGAGTGCTCCTGATAATCGCCCATAACGCCTGTGATGGAACGATTATCAGGAAACTGCCTGGCCCGGTAAAGCGATCCGGTCACAGGCGGGTGGGCTTACCAGCCTCTTTGCGGCGCTGCTCCCACTCTTCGCGGGTTTGTGCGGCTTCATCACCGGGCAGGAAGTCGATGATCTCGAAGTAATCAGAGCTGAACTGGTCTGCCACCACGGTTTCACGGGGTTTGATCCGAACCACGTAGACGGTCTGGACATTCTGGTGGTCGAACTCGCGCCAGTACTGTTCGTCTTTCAGGAAGCTGTAGCGATGCCCCTCAAGGGCCCGGATAACGGCGTCTGTGTTGGTGCTGCCGGCCCGTTCGACAGCCTCCTTGTACTGGTAAACGATACTGTAGGCCGAGGCCGCGGATGATGAAGGGCGCATTTCATAGCGGCCTGAGAAGGCCTCAACAAAGTCTTTACCGCGCTGGTAGTTGTTCTCGTAGGGCAGGTTCCAGACCCAGGGGGCGGCACCAACAACACCTTCCATGATGGTCGGGCCAACCTGTCTGACCATCCCCAGTGTCAGGTTGGGCACAACGATCTGCATTTTTTCCGTCACACCCATTTCATAGGCCAGGTTCAGAGCCCGGACCATGTCATCGCCGAACAATACCATCATCAATACCTTGGCATCGCTCTCCTGGGCCTGTTCCAGCGCTGCGCGGAAATCATTGATCAGCGCCCGGGGGAAGGGGGTTTTTACACCCTGGTGCACGTCGGTGTTTTCGGTGTTGGAAAACTTTCGTACCGATTCTTCCACCGACCAACCCCAGGTGTAGTCTGACGTGATGTAGAAAAACTTCTGGTCGGCGTGGTTGCGATTGAGATACTGGCTGAGTGCTTTGGCCGTCATCCAGGCGTTGTAGGGCTCCCGGAACATATAACGATGCCCCTCGGTGCCGGTGGTGGCGTTGGAGTAGGTGAGGGTGCCGAAGTAGATGCGGTTGCGATCCCTGGCGGCTTTCCCGGAGGCAATGGCAACGGCACTGGAGACACCACCGAAAACCATCTGCGCGCCTTCGCGGTCAATCAGTTCGGCGGTATTTTTTGCGCCCTGGTCTGGTTCACCCCGGGTATTGCGAATCACCAGTTCGAGGGGCTGGCCCATAACGCCGCCGGCCTGGTTGATTTCATCTACCGCCAGATAGGCGCCAAGCCGTTGTTGAAGGCCCTGGTCCTTGTATCTTCCTGTCTGCGGGTAATTCAAACCTATCTTGAGGGTATCGGCGAGGACGGTCGTGCTGGATAATAGCAGGACAGTCGCAAAGATCAGCGCGTTCCTTGGTCTCATTTACGTTGGCCTCCGTAACGGCAGCACAGCGGGTGTGGCTGCGTTGCAAACAGTTATTTTGATTGTTTATTGGGCAACTCAAGTGTCAGCGGATACTGCCCGGGCAACAATGGGACTAAAGTTGAAGTTCTGGTAACAATTTGTAGGGGCTTGATATAAAACAGTAAAGATGGGAGTTGGGAGGGGCGGCCAGAGTTCAGGCGCTCTGGCAGACTTCTGGGTTGAATACCTTGTAACGGTTCCGGCCATCCCGCTTGGCGCGATACATGGCAATGTCAGCGCCGTTGATCAGTTCCTGTACGGTCGTGCCATCTTCGGGATACAGACTGATGCCAATGCTTGAACCCACGTTTATCGGGTTGCCGTTGATCTGATAGGGCCGTTTGTTTGCTTCAATCAGCCTGTCGGCCACGGCAAACACGTCGGATAGCCGTTCCATCTCCGGTAACAGCACAATGAACTCGTCGCCCCCCAGTCGGGCGAGGGTGTCGTCTTCCCGCAGACAGTCTTTTACCCTGGCGGTGAACTGAAGCAGCAGGTCATCTCCGACAGCATGGCCCAGGGTGTCGTTCACTTCCTTGAAACGGTCCAGATCCATAAACATCACTGCAAGCAGCATTTCCTTGCGATGGGCATGGCGAATGGCGTGCTCCAGCCGGTCTTCCAGCAATCGTCGGTTTGGCACACCGGTGAGGGCATCGTAGTAGGCTAGCTGTCGGATCTGTTCCTCGTTCCTGCGATTTTGCGTGATATCCGTGAACAGGCCCGCGTAATGTGTGGTATTGCCGTCATCGTCGGTGATTGCCGTAATGGTCAGTAGTTCCAGATAAAGCTCACCGGTTTTTCGGCGATTCCAGATTTCTCCGCGCCAGTAGCCGTGGGTTTCCAGGGAATTCCACATGCGCCGGTAGAACTCGCTGTCGTGGCGCCCGGATGAAAGCAGATCCGGTGACCGACCGATGACCTCTTCGGCAGTATAACTGGTCAGTTGGGTGAATGCCGGGTTGACGAATTCAATGCAGACGTCTTTGTCGGTCACCATTATGCCTTCAAAAGACGATTCAATGACCCGCTCCGCCAGTTGCAGGGTTCGCCTCGATTTGGCCAGGGCCTGATCCCTTTGTTCGAGGGCTTCGCGAAGATCGTCCAGATACATCTGCTCAGCGCCGGTCAGCATGTCGTGGTAACCGATCAGGCCGGTAACCTCTCCAAGCTGATTGACCACGGCAAGATGGCGGATGCGATGATCTATCAGCAGATCGCGGGCGTGAATCAGCGGGTCTTCTTCGTTTACGGTGAGCAGAGGCCGGGTTGCCAATTCATTGACCAGGGTGTTGCTGGTGTGGCGTGCAATAAACCGGACCATATCCCGCTCGGTCAGAATCCCCAAACCTTCTTCGTCGCAATCGACCACCACCGCATCGGCATGATGGCGATGCATGTAACTGGCCACTTCCGCCAGAGACTGGTCGCCCCGAACCACCAGTGGCGGGCGCGGTACGGCCGCCCGCACTTCCCGCAGTCGCAAGTAGGGTTCCAGGCCCTGGTTGAGGGCCAGGTCGGTCTGGGACAGGATTCCGACCGGTTTGCCGCTACTGTTGGTCACCAGAAAATGGCGTTTTCCGGTATCGCGTAAACGAACCGCGGCTTCACCGGCATCGAGTGTCTCGGGTAAGGACAGCACAGGTGAGCTCATCACTGTACTTACCGGCTGTTGGAATGTTTCAGGGTCTGTAAAGTCGATCGCCAGGGCGTCATGCTCGGTCCAGATACCAACAACCGTTCCGCCGTCGGTAATCAAAATGGAACTGACCGAGGTTTCGGACATCCGGGCAGCCGCATCGGCAATGGTTGTGTCCAGCCCACACTGAAGCAGGACGCCCGTGTGCATAATGCGTGATATCGGAAGCGGCTGCCCCATGGGCACTCCTGTTATTCTTGGTCGGTCTGTTGCGAAGAATTCGGTAAAAGTGAACCTTCGCTCATTTATATTGAAGTCTATCAACCCCCGGCTTCCGATGCCTTAACTTTTACGTAGCTTCCAGGCGCGTCCTCAATCGCCTCAAGCGGGCCTTCCCCGGGCTGACGGGGCTGAACTTGCTCTCCCTCGAATGTCGCCAGCCATTCACGCCAGTGTGGCCACCAGGATCCAGGGTGATGTTCTGCGCTATCAAACCAGTCATCCGGCGAGCCTGGCAATTGGTTATTGGTCCAGTACCCGTATTTTTCCTTGTAAGGGGGATTAATGACCCCGGCAATATGGCCGGAACCGGACAGAACGAATCGCACATCGCCGCCGTAAACCCCGGCGCCCCGATAAGTCGTTTTCCATTTAGCGATATGGTCCTGGCGGGCGGAAAGGAAGAAGGAAGGTACCCTGATGGCGGAAAGATCAATGCTTTCACCCGCAATCGTCAGGGCATCCGGCTGCACCAGCCGGTTATGCAGGTACATTTCCCGAAGGTAGTAGCTGTGCATTCTGGCGGGGAGGTTGGTGCCGTCGGTATTCCAGTACAGCAGGTCGAACGCTTTGGGTTTCAGGCCTTTGAGATAGTTGTTGGTCCAGTACGACCAGAACAGATCGTTTTCCCGCAGCAGATTGAAGGTAAAGGCCATGGCCCGGCCATCCAGATAGCCTTTGCGCTCCATGGTGCGTTCGATGCCGCGGATTGAGTGATCGTTAATGAAAACGCCGATGCCGCCAGGGTCTGAAAAATCCAGCAGGGTGGTCAGATAGGTGGTGCTGACGATCGGGTTACGTTGCTTTTTCGCCAGCCAGGCCATCGTGGTTCCGAGCAGGGTGCCGCCAATGCAGTAGCCGATGGCATTCATCTGTTGCTCGCCGGTCGCTTCAGTGACGGCATCAATGGCAGCCAGCGGGCCTAACTCCATGTAGTCGTCCCAGCCCCTGTTTTTCTGGGCTGGCCCGGGATTCCGCCAGGAAACCACGAACACTGTCTGGCCCTGGTCTACCAGCCAGCGAATGAAGGAATTGCGTTCGGTGAGGTCGAGAATGTAGTACTTGTTGATCCAGGGAGGAACGATCAGAAGCGGGCGCTGGGCCACGGTTTCTGTTGTTGGCGAGTACTGGATCAATTGCATCAGTTCATTCTGGTACACCACTTTGCCGGGCGTTGTTGCCAGGTTGCCGCCCACCTCGAAGGCCGAACGGTCGGTCATGGCGACGTTGAACAGATTCGGGTTCTGCCGGATATCGTCTACCAGGTTGCGGGCCCCATCCACCAGATTCATGCCCTTGCGCTCCCAGGTTATCCTGAGGACTTCCGGATTGGTCAGCGGGTAGTTGGAAGGTGAAAGCGCGCTCGTCAACTGGCGGGCGTAGAACAGCATCTGGTCGCGACTCGGGCCGGGGAGCCCCTCCATACCTTCAACCCAGTTCAGGAAGGCGCGGGAGTTGATCAGATAGGCCTGCTGGAGCACATCAAAGGACAGATGCCGGTGCCAGTCCTCCGCCATGAAGCGCCGGTCGTCCGGGTCCGGTTCGGCGACCGGTTCCATCGGTTTGCCGGTGAGTCTGGTCAGGGTGTAGCGAGCCAGCCCCAGGTGTTTGCGGGCAAGATCGATTTCTGCACTGGCGAACCGGAGCGGGTGCAGCAGCAGATCCTCGGCCATGGTTCGATAGGCGTCCGAGATTTCGCTCAGCGTGGAGAGTTTGGTGTCCTCCATCATCCCGGTGTCGCCGAGCCATTTTTCCAGCTGTTGCTGGCCCTGGCGGACGTTGTCCTCGAAGGTTTTCACCAGATTAGTGGCGGTTTTGCTCACGAAATCCAGACCGAACATAGCGCTCTCCTGCCGCTGAATAAAAAACGGCCGGAATGGATACCATTCCGACCGGTTTTGCTCCTGCCTTTCAGGCTGCAGATTTGGAACCGCTGGCCTTGGCAGTTGGTGCCTTCTCTTTGGCCGGTTCGCTCGAATCCTGTTCAAAGGCTTTCTGTACCTGGTCACGGGTTTCGCTGAAGTAATCCTGCCAGGCTTTCCAGTCCTGGGTGAACTGGTCACTGAGGGATTTGAGGGTCTCTGCCTGGTCGGTGGTGAGTTGCTTCAACCCATCCAGATCGCGAACTTCGGCGACTTTTCGAGCCTGGTCCATGGCGACATCGGCATAACGACGAAACGCATTCATCTGCATTTCGGCGGCCTTGCTGAACTGCGTGAAAAGGGTTTCGTTGAGGCGGTTAGCCTTGTTGATCATATCCTGGTTCATTCGTTACAACTCCTTTGTAGTGATTGTCGGAATGGGTAGTTTAGCTCAGCTTCGATGACACGATTTTGACAGGCGTCAAACCGGCTTCCACCCTATCGCCTAGTCTATAGTTAATCTTATAACAGATAGATCCGGGAGGCATCCGATGGCAAACCGAAAATCCGAGCTGGAAACCCTGAAAGCAGACCTTGAAGCCAGGCTGTCCCGCTACCAGGCGCATCAGCGCAGGGAGACGGGGGCATTGGAAAAGGATTTCGAAGAGCAGGCGAGCCAGACCCAGAACGATGAGGTAGTGGATTCCCTGGAAGCGGAAACGCGGGTGGAACTCCAACAGATTGATCACGCCCTGGAGCGGATTGATCAGGGAATCGGCGACGAGTGCGAGCAGTGCGGTAATGACATTGACCCCAGGCGGCTTCAGGTATTGCCATATACCACGGTTTGTGTAGATTGCGCGGCAGACTGACAACCTCCACACAAACCTGCAGGATGAACAATGGCTGAAGTGCAACGCAACGACGGATCCCGTTCCGGGCTGCCCAAGAGTCAGGTTATTGGTCTGATTCTGGGTGCGGCGTTCCTTCTGGTAACGCTGATATTGCCAGCGCCAGGCTCCATGGGGGCTGAGGCCTGGGCGGCGTTGGGGCTGATGCTGTTGATGGCGACCTGGTGGTCTACCGAGGCCATCCCGATTCCGGCCACAGCACTGTTGCCCATTGTTCTGGTGCCGGCGCTTGGTCTCGGCACCATAGGACAGGCCACGGCACCTTATGCCAATCCGATCATCTTCCTGTTTCTTGGTGGGTTTACCCTGGGCCTGGCGATGCAGCGATGGAATCTGCATCGGCGTATTGCCTTGCTGACGCTCAAAGCCATGGGCGATCAGCCCAGGCGACAGATTGCCGGCTTCATGCTGGCGACGGCATTTTTGAGTATGTGGGTAAGTAATACCGCAACCGCCATCATGATGTTGCCAATTGGCCTGTCCGTGGTGGCGATGATGGACAACACGAATCCGGAGGGTGTTCGGAAATATGCAACGGCGCTGCTGTTGGCCATCGCCTACTCCGCGAGCATTGGCGGTATTGCGACTCTGATCGGGACCCCGCCCAATGCTTTGCTGGCGGCCTATCTGAGTGAAAACCGGGGTATCTCGGTGGGCTTTGCCCAGTGGATGGTGCTGGGTGTTCCGGTCACTCTGGTGATGTTGGTGCTGACCTGGTGGTGGCTGACCCGCCGGGATTTCGGCATTGGCCAGGCATCGGACAGCGGCCAGATGATTCGGGATGAGCTGGCCAAACTCGGGGCCATGAGCCGGGGAGAGCGTCTGGTGGCCGTGGTGTTTGTCATCACGGCAACGGCGTGGATTTTTCGCCCTCTGTTATCTGCCAGTCTGATGCCCTGGTTGAGTGACACCGGCATTGCGATCGCGGCAGCGATCGCCATGTTCCTTATCCCGGTGGATACCCGTGAACGCACCTTTGTTCTGGATTGGGATTCCGCCAACAAGTTGCCCTGGGGAGTACTTCTGCTCTTCGGCGGCGGCCTGGCCATGGCGGGGGTGATCAGTAGCTCCGGCCTTGCGGAATGGATTGCCGGCAGCCTGGGCGTGGCTGGCGCATTGCCAACCATCGTCATGATGGTAATTGTGGCCGCCGTGATTATCTTCCTCACCGAAGTGACCAGTAATACCGCCACTGCTGCGGCGTTCCTGCCATTGCTGGGAGCACTGGCCATGGCGCAGGATGTGTCACCGTTGCTACTGACGGTTCCTGCCGCGATTGCGGCCAGTTGCGCGTTTATGATGCCGGTGGCTACGCCGCCCAACGCGATTGTTTTCTCCAGCGGTCACATGCAGATTTCAGACATGATCAAAGCGGGCTTTGCCCTGAATCTGATGGGCATTGTGGTCGTCACTCTCATCACATACGGGTTGCTGGGGCTGGTGTTCTCGCTCTGATGCTCCCCGCCACTTCATGGCTTTGCCTCCGGTCTTGAACCAGTTCTCATACAGGTTCCCGGAGGCCCCTTCTGCAGCGACAGATTTGAGGCACAGTTATCTTTAAGCCCGTTACGATTTCGGTATCGTACGGTAACAACATGTAACCCGATAAGTTGCACGTCTAATAAAAACAGGGACTTTCCAAAATGCTGCTGGTGCTGGCCGGATCCATTCTCACGTTCACCATGGTGCAGGAAGCCACCGAGGTCGAGCCATTCGATCGTGGCACGATTGTTCTGGAACAGAAGGTGGATGCCAGCCCTGTCGAGCTTCGATGGGATACCCGGGTCGAACCCCTGGTAGAGCAGAAATTCCGCAATATCGTTCGGCAGGCTTACGACTATAGTTGCGGCAGTGCGGCCCTGACCACAGTGCTCAATTTTTATGTTGGACGGTCTCTGACTGAACGGCAGGTGATGGAAGGCTTGCTGCACTACGGCGAGAGCGAGCGCATCGTTGAACGCCGCGCTTTCTCGATGCTCGATATGAAACGGCTGGTTACGGCGCTGGGCTATCCCTCTGGTGGTTTCAAAGCGGAAATAGAAGACCTGATGGAGCTGGACCATCCAGCGATCGTTCCCATTGATCACGCAGGTTTCAAGCACTTTGTAGTGTTGAGAACCATCCGGGACGGCCGCGTGTATCTGGCTGACCCGGCGGTTGGCAACATTTCCTTCACGGTGGCGCAGTTTCAGGAAAAGTGGGACGACAACGTGCTGTTCATTGTCTTCCCGGGCAGTGACAAACCTCTGGATAATCTTGAGTTGAAAGAGGAAGACCTGCGCTTTGTGGATGACCAGACAATGACTCTGCTGGCCATGCAGCAGATTCCAGCGTTCCACGAGTCAACGGAGAGACGCATTCAGAACTTGCTGGAACGCCAGAAGAACAATCCGGACGGTAGCGTGGAAAATACCCGCAAACAGCTCCATTACCGTCGTCATTAATTTTCCCGGTTGTTTGATCGGGCAGGAATAAAACAAATAAAAGTAGGGAGTCAGGATGAATCGTTGGTTTGTGCGAGGTTTTATCCTTGTTTCCGCGGCTGGTCTGCTTCCGGGCATGGCCATGGCTCAGGAAGGGAATGTGGATCAGGCGCGGGAAGCACTGGCGCGTCAGGAAGGGGATGAGGATTCTACCAAACAGCTGGAGGAAGTGTTCCAGGCTGCCGAAAAGAACTACTCACTGCAGAAGAAGGGCACCCACTCCCTGAACTATTCGTTCGATTATTCCTATACCGGCGACCAACGGCTGGATCTGGCGATATCGAACGGCTCGGTGCGTAATCTGGACGTTGTTCCATCGGCCACCCATAACTTCACAAATGCCTTTTCCTACGATTACGGGTTACTGGATAACCTGACGATCGGCACCCGTGTTCCACTGGTGGTGAAGTACGACACCCAGGACGAGCTGAACGTATACGACTTCGGCGACATCTCCTTCACCGGACGTTGGCAGCCGTTTGCCTATGTGCCTGGCAAGATGTCGACCACCTTCTTTGGCACCCTGAACAGTAAAACCGGCGTCAGTCCCTACGAAATTGACATCAACGAGCAGTTGTCCACCGGCAGTGGCTATTACTCCGTGGGCGGTGGCCTGAGTATGTCGAAGGTACTGGACCCTGTCGTGGTCTTCGGTTCTGTCAGTGCGACCTACAATCTGACCGTCGACGGCCTGGAGCAGGTTCGGGGCGCCCGGTTGCTGGAAGAAGTCGAGCCGGGGTTTGGCCTGTCCGGGTCCCTGGGTTTTGCTTATTCGCTTTCCTATGACATCTCTCTCAGCGTGTCTGGCCAGCTCAGCTACAGCGACGAGACGGTGCTGACCTTCTCCAACGGTGACCAGGCCGTGGCCCAGGACCAGATGACTGGCTTCCTCAGTATGTCGCTGGGCACCCGTCTCAGTGACATGACCATTGTGAATACCAGCCTCGGGATCGGTTTGACGGAGGACGCGCCGGACTTCTCCCTGGGTGTATCCCTGCCCATCAATTTCTCTGGCCTCAAAGAGTGATTGAAGTCGAGGACGTTTCAAGGGAAGGGGAAGGATTTCATGGGACAAGCTAGTCACAAGCGACATCTTCTGGCCGCCGCCATGGTCGCAGGCGTATCCTGCGGGGCCCAGGCACAGATGACGCAGAACCTGACGATACATCCGAAGGCGCTGGCACTGGGTAACGCCGTTACAGCAGATCCCCCGGGGCTGATGGCCATTCACTATAATCCTGCGGGCCTGACCAAGCTCGACGGGCGCCAGCTTGAGGTGAACCTGCTTAGTATCTATCTGGATATTGATGCCGACTTCTATGCAGACGAAGATTACGAGATATTCGGAATCAGCGGGCTCGAAACAGACCCTTTAACCGGAAAGCAGCGCGACCCGATTGCGAACAGCAGTAGTCATACCAACAACGTGGCGCTTTATGTGCCGGGTTACGGCATTCTTCGTATGCCCCCTGGCCCTGCCGTTGCGCCATCAGCGGGTATCAGTATCAAGCCGCCGGGTTCGAAGCTGACGTTCGCCAACGCTTTTTATCTGCCGATGGCCGCAGGCTTCTACCGGGATAAAAACGACCCCGGTCGCTACCAGCCCCAGGCGGCCACCCTCCAGCGGACCACCTACCTGTCTCCCACCGTCGGCTATGAGATCAATGATGAATGGTCTGTCGGCGCGGGCATTCATCTCTCGCATTTCGGCTTCGCAGCGGACCAGTACATGCGGGCGCCAAACCTGCTGATGGGGGTGGCAGAGGTTCTGCAGGATGCCTTTAACTGTGAAAGCGGTGACGAGCCCCTGCAGCCCTGGCTTGCGTTGTGCGGCGGTAATGTCGGCCCCTGGGACGATATCGGGGCTATGAGCCTGAATCTGCAGGAAACCATCTCGCCCACCTACGCCCTGGGCGTTATGTGGGAGCCGACGGACTGGTTCCGCTGGGGGGCCAGTTATACCTCAGAAGCCGACATGAACCTCAAGGGGCAGTTCGAGATACAGTACACCGATGACTGGTCCGGATTCTGGCAGAGTGTGAATGGCTCTATTCTGGGCGCCATATCATCGGCCATTCTGAGCCTGCCCTCCGGCGCACCGCGGGAGGCGGGCAATGTCAGCATGGATCTGGTTTACCCGCAACATTTTCAGACCGGTATCAGCGTGGATGTTCATCCCAAGCTGACCGTGAACGCGGATGTGGGCTGGACGGATTTTGCCCAGTGGGATGCCTTCAATTTCCAGTTTGATCGTAACCTCGAGTTCCTGAACGCGGCACGCATTCTGTCGCCGGACAATGCCACCTCGGATACCCTGCGCTTGCCGTTGGGTTTCAAGAGCCAGTGGAACTGGGCTTTTGGTGTGGAGTTCCATGCATCATCTCGTCTGGATCTGCGGGCTGGGGTGGAAATCCGGGACTCGGTTATTCCGGACGACCAGCGCTCGATTATGGCGCCATTCGGGGGCGCGAACCTGTACAGTATTGGCATGGGGTACAAGTGGGACAAGGACACGGAAATTGATATGAACCTGTCGTATCTGCAATCGATTGAGACCATTCCGGCCGACACCAGTTGCAACGTGAACTGCGACAACATCACCAACATCATCTATAACCCCTATGCCGACCTCACCATCAAGACTTCCCTGCGGGTGGTGATGGCAGGCTTGAGTTTCCGAACCAAATTCTGATCCTGGCAGGGCTGACAGGGGGTTGTGATGGGACTTGGCCGATACCGTGGCCTACCGGGCTATATGTTTGCGCTCGTGTTGCTGGCAGGTTGCCAGACCGGAAGCAGCGGCGTTGCCGAGCGGGAAGGCTACTTTTCCTGGGTGGATGAGCAGGGCAGGGTGCGTTATTCCCGGATTCCCGACGCCCAGCGCGAAGACATTACCCCAAGTAAGCCGGATGCCAAGTCCGTCGCCATCTCAGGCGAAGCCACCGGGTCTGAGTCTTATCGGCCGACCTCTGGCAGCGACCGGGGCGCCGCCGCAAAGCTGGAAGAAAACCTCGAATACACCACCGAGAATTATCCGGATGGTGAGGAGCTGGCGAAAAAAGGGTTTATCCGGCCTGGCCAGCGGCAACCCTATTTCACATGGCGTGATGCCGACGGCATTGTCCGTGTCAGCTATTACACCCCGGATATGCGAACCGAAGAGCAGAAACAGGCGGATCAGGCGCCGGTCATGCTTAGCGATGCCAGCGTATACCTGCCGGTCACTGTAGATGACCATACGCCGGTTGAGGGCTATGATCCCGACGCCTTTGCCATACTGGGGATTGAGGAAACGGATTCGTTTTTCCGGGTATTTGCCGAAAGCTGTTGCCAGACCCTGCCAGCCCGGGATTTCCTGCAGTGGCAGGAAGGCCGTGAGTTTGGTGTTGATTTTGAGGAAGACACGCCCCGCCACCGTTTCAGTACGGGTGATTCGCCCTATCGGCTGATTGCCCTGCCATCCAGTACCTTTGTCCCCGGGTTTGTGATGCGGCTGCGTTCCTACGCCCACAATGGCGTGCTGGTACCAAGCCTGGCATTTCTCGACAAGGACTTTCAGCCCGTGCGGATTGTGACGGACCTGGTTATGAACTACGAACCGGAAAACTGGCGCCGTCGCGGGTATCTGGAAAGCTGGGTGCCGGCGTTTCCCGGCCAGGGCGAGCGCTGGCTGGTGGTATTCACCCGCCCGGAAGACCTGGCTGGGCAAACGGTGACGGAAGCGGGCGACACGCCCAAAGCGATTCCACACGTTGAAACCGGAGAAATTGGCATCACGACATTTGAGGAGTGATGGCGACCATCAGTCTTCCGGTGCGTCCAGATTCAACCACTGCTGGGACAGCCAGTAGAAGCTGCCGTTACCCGCCGGATGGGTACAGTTGTATCGGAACCGACGGCTGTTGATGGCTTTGGGTGCCTGCACCTCTATGCTATCTCCCACCACTTCAAAATTGATTCGACCGAGTCCGGACGCGAAACAGGTAAGCCGGGAGGGGCTGATGGCATCGGTGGGCGTAAACCTCAAACGCGGCGGATTCTGCTCGAACACCCCGTCGGGCAGGTCTTTGGCCGGTACCGGAAAAGCCTTGCTCATCAGTTTGTCTTTCAGACTGCCCAATTGGCCGTAGGCATTGGCCATGGGGAAACGGGGCAGACGGGTTTTACCTGAGTATTGTCCGATAGCTCCCGATTGTTGCCCGTATCCAAGCCAGCCTCTCTCGCTGAGCTTCTGTTCCAGGGCTTGATCGAATTCGCCGTAGGGATAGGCGAACAGAGGTTCCTCCACGCCAAGACGGTTCTTCAGCTCTTGCTGAGCCTCGTCCAGGCTGCTGGTAATCCGGTTTTCCCATGCCTCTTCGGGTTCACCCCGTCTGCGTGCCAGGTGAGCGTGATCCGTACTGTGATTGGCGATGGTCGACAGCTCGTTGTCTGCCATTGTGCGGAGTTGCTCCCAGGTCATGTAACCCTTGGCGCCCACTGCGTCAGTATTGACGAAGACAGTGTATGGAAGCCCGAGCCTGTCCAGTACCGGCGCAGCAAAGGTATGGACGGATTCATAGGCATCATCGAAAGTAATGGCCACTTCATTGGTGTCAGGGTGTTCGCCGGCCAGTGCCGCCCTGGTGCCGGCTTCCAGCGGCACCACGTCAAGGTCAAGATCCCGGATCATGTTCATCTGCGCCTCAAACAATGATCGGGACGTGCTGGTCGCCGGAGGTGTACTGTCATCCACGTGGTGATACTGCAGAACCACCAGGTCGGCCTGAGCCTGTGTTCCGGCCAGCAACAGGGCACTGATCAGGGGATACGCAATCAGTTTGTTTATTCGAAGCATGGTCTTGTTTCCTGACACACGGGATCTCGTAGGATGATTTAGGCGTAATGGGCTTTCAGAACCGAGAAGGCCTGATTCAGTTGTTGGATTTCTCCGGTATCACCGCCCCGGTCCGGGTGCGCACGCATCACGAGTTTACGGAAGCGCTTCTTGACGGTAGCGAACTGCCCCGGTAATTCATCGAAACCCAGCGTCCTGGCCGCCTCGGCGGCTTCCGAGTGCTCGGGCCGGGACAGGGTGTTGCCGGCCCAGAAGTTGTCCATCATTTCCTGAATGGCGGCTTCGGAGAGAAAGTACTGTGACAGATCCAGATAGAACTCACGCAGGGCGTCGGTAGAATCCGGCAGTGCCGTTGATTCGGTGCGCGTCACCATTTGCCCGATACTGAGCCGAAGCGGAGAGATATTCAGGCTCTCGCCCTCCAGGGCAATCTGATCGCGCAGACGGTAGAGTACGTGGAACAGCAGGAAGTGCACCGGGTACAGCCGATCGGGCTCGTGAAAGTCGACGGTGCCAATCAGGCTCCAGCGCTGGCCCTGCAAGGCCCGAATCAGCTCCAGCTCGGATAGCCCGGCTGGGCCTGCGGCCCGCAGCTCGTGCTCCACTGCAACCAACAGGTGCTGGACCTGTTGCTGTAGCCAGCTGCGCTCTTCACCACGGGCTTCGGGTGAGTCATCGAATCTCTGGTTATCTGCGGAGATGGTCATGGCCATCATGGTATGCCAGTCAGCCTTCGCTTGAAAGCCTGGTCAGGGCCGGGAAGCCGCCCAGAAACAGCTGGGTGGAAAACTCAGCCGCTGTTCTGGCTTCGTCCTGGGCGAGTTCCGGCTTCTGGTGTGCCCGCCTGGCCACCAGCATGCTGGTGTCGTAGGCCACGCCAAAAAACGCGGCGCAAAGATAGTCCGCATCGACTGCCGGCAGCAGCCCACGGGTCATGGCGTTGCGAACGTCTTCCTCAAGGGACAGCATGGTCAGGCCCAGAATATCTGAGCCGAACAGGTTTCTCAGGGCGCGCTGATTCTGATGGGCCAGTTCATACACCACCGGATCTTTCGCGGTGGCACTGTAGAGCGCCAGATAGGCACGGTAGACAAATTCCTGGGTTGAGGATGCAGATTGTCGCTGCTGGCTCATGTCGTTGTTGAGCGAGGTCAGGAAATCGCTGAGCAGGGCCGCGAAGATATCCTGTTTGCTGGAAAAGTAGTTGTAGAAGGTGCCGGCGGCGAGACCGGTTCTGCGGACAATGTCCCGAATGGTGGTGTTGTCGTAACCGTGTTCCTGAAAACAGTCTCTGGCCGCCCTGAGAATGGCATGACGATTTCGGATACGGTTGAGCGCGCGCTTGCCCGTGGCTTGTGGTGAAGTCAATTTCAACATATCCATGTTGCTATCCTGTCCCTGATGGTTTGTGGCGCGTATAATTGCCCGCTCACTTACCTCGTGAGCGTGAAAACGAATGCCCGAAGCAATGACTGCCAGCCCTGAAAAGACACCAGCTTCTGATTACGAACGTCGCCAGAAACTGGAGCTTAACAAATTGCAGAAACGTCTGCGCCGTGAAGTTGGGCAGGCGATTGCTGATTTCTCGATGATTGAAGCCGGAGACAAGGTGATGTGTTGTCTGTCCGGTGGCAAAGACTCCTACGCCATGCTGGATATTCTGCTCAATCTGCAGAAGAGCGCGCCGGTGCGTTTTGAGCTGATTGCCGTGAACCTGGACCAGAAACAACCGGGTTTCCCCGAGCATGTCCTGCCGGACTATCTTGAATCGATGGGTATTGAGTATCACATCATCGAGAAAGACACCTACAGTATTGTTAAGGAAAAAGTGCCTGAAGGGAAGACCACCTGCGGACTGTGTTCACGCCTGAGGCGGGGCATCCTCTACAATTTCGCCGAGGAGCATGGTGTGACCAAGATTGCCCTCGGCCATCACCGGGACGATCTGTTGGAAACCCTGTTCCTGAACATGTTCTACGGCGGCAAACTCAAATCCATGCCACCGGTGCTCCACAGCGACGATGGCCGCAACACGGTTATTCGTCCTTTGGCCTATGCCCGGGAGAAGGATATTGCCCGCTACGCGTCACTTCGGGAATTTCCGATCATTCCCTGCAATCTCTGTGGCTCCCAGGAAAACCTTCAGCGACAGGTCATCAAGGAAATGTTCCAGACATGGGACAAGCAGCATCCTGGCCGTCTGGAAACCATGTTCCGGGCCCTTTGCAATGTAGAGCCGTCGCACCTGGCCGATCCGGAATTATATGACTTCAGGGAAGGGCGGCGTCTTGGTGGCAAACGTCAGGCCGTTCAAACGGCCGAACCCCAGCAGGATTTTGGCAGGCTGGACGTGCTGAATCTCTGATCGTCAGTGATTCAGCAGGGCCTGGAAAGGCAGCGTCCAGAGGCCGAACAGGATTAACAGCAGGCCGCTGAGCTTGCGGAAGCTCTGGTTGCTTTTCAGGCCTCGTATCCAGTTGGCGGCGAAGCCCGTAGCCAACATCGATGGCAGGGTTCCCAGTCCGAAGAACATCATCGTGAGAGCGGCGCTGCTGACGGTTGGTTGAAGCGCCGCCCATCCCAGTGTGCTGTAAACAAGGCCGCAGGGTAGCCATCCCCACAAGGCGCCAAGGGCGAGGGCCTGGCTGCCATTGTGAACCGGCAGCAATTTGCGGGTAAGCGGCGACAGAAAGCGCCATGCCGGCGCCCCGACCCGTTCAACGTAGCGAATACCCTGCCACCATTGCCCCATGGACAGCCCCATCATAATCAGCAGCAATCCGGCCAGGGTCATCAGAGCCAATCCGGCACCATGCCACTGGCTGGCGGCACTGGTGCTGAGCAGGGCAATCAGGGTTGCGATCAGGGCGTAGCTGGCAATCCTGCCAAAATTGAATGCCAGCAAGAGCAGGGTCTGCCGAAAGCGGAAGCCCCGGCCTACCGGCAATGCCATGGACAGCGAGGCGCTGATGCCGCCACACATGCCCAGACAATGGGTACTACCGAGCAGTCCTATCAGGAAGGCACTGGGGTAGCTCAGATAGAGTTCAGGCTGCATCCGCTATCCTGTCAGCCCTTGTCGGTATCGGTATCGGTTTGCTCCGCGTCGTCTTTCTGGTCGTCAGGTTTCGACTCGTTACGGCGGGCTTCTCTGGGAATCATATCCTTGTCATCGTCGTAGAGAATGCGATGAGCGGGGCCGTCCATGTCATCGTACTGCCCGTTCTTGACGGCCCAGGAAAACAGAAGGACGCCCAGCGCCACCAGGATGAGCATAAGCGGAACCAGTATCATGACAATCTGCACGATAACCTCCTGTTCATAAGTGTATGGCCCAAGGTATCAGGCTGCTTCTGGTGCGCCAAGGGTGGCCTCCGGGGGCGGTGTGCCCTTGTTGGACCGGCTGAGTCGTAAGGCGTTCAGCACAACGATCAGTGAGCTCAGGGACATGCCGATGGCAGCAAGCCAGGGGGGCACCAGGCCGGCTGCGGCCAGGGGCAGGGCGCAGACATTGTAGCCGAACGCCCAGATCATATTCTGGCGGATGATTTTCCGGGTTTGCTTGCTGGTTTCAATCGCGGCGACCAGGGAATTCAACTGGCCGTTAAGTAGCACCGCGTCGGCTTTCAGTTGAGTCAGGTCTGCCGCTGTACCCATAGCCACTGAAATACCGGCTCCGGCCATGGAGGGCAGGTCATTCAGTCCGTCACCCACCATCATCACCCGGTGCCCGTCCGCGCGAAGCTGTTCCAGTACTTCCAGTTTCTGCTCCGGTGAGGCTTCACCAATGGCTCGGTCAATGCCCAGTGCATGAGCCACCTGCTGCACGTGGCCGGAGCGATCCCCACTAAGCAGCAAGGTCTCGATTCCGGATTTCCGTAACGCCTGCAAGGCTTGTGACGCGTCTTCCCGTATCTTGTCATCCAGCCGGAAGCGTGCCAGCCATTCCTTGTCTGTCGCGAGCCAGATTTCCATGCCTTGGGCGTCTTCACCTTCTGGCGCAATTGCCGACGTGTGCTCGGCGACAAAGGCTTTGTGCCCGATGTAGACCGCCCGGCCATGGTAAAGCCCGGACAAGCCACCGCCCAGGTGGTTACTCACCTGGCTGACGGTTAGCGAGGGCTGCTCGTGGAATACCCTGGCAATCGGATGTTCTGAATGCTTTTCCAGCCCTGCGGCGATCCGGATGCAGGTGTCCTGATCCAGACTGCCGAACACCGATTGATCGGTCAGGCTGAGTTCTCCCCGGGTCAGAGTCCCGGTTTTATCAAACACCACGGTATCGATGGTGTTCATGGATTCCAGGGTGTGACCGCGAGTAGGCAGGAAACCAAGCTTTCTCAGGCGCACCGTGGCAGATGTGATCGCCGTTGGCGTAGCCAGCGACAGGGCGCAGGGGCAGGTAACCACCAGTACGGAAAGCGTGATATCGAAGGCGTTGTCGGCGCCGGCTAGCCACCAGCCTGCCCAGACCACTGGTGCCAGTATCAGCACGCGGCCAACGAACTTGCCCGCAATGCGATCGGCCATTCGGGCCACCGGCGGCTTTTCGGACTGTACGCGATCCAGAACTCGCAAGATGCCGGACAGCCGGGTCTGGGCCCCGGCATGGGTGACGCGGATGTCGAGCGGATTTTCCCCATTTACGCTGCCGGCATGAACCGTGTCGCCCGGCTTGCGGGTTTCTGGAAGGTATTCACCGGTGAGAGCGGCTTCGTTCAGGGTAGACTCCCCCGAGACGATTTCGCCATCCACAGGTAGCGTTTCCCCTGGTCGAACCCGGATCACATCACCCGGTTGTACCTGGTGAATGGCGATGATTTCTGCCTCACCGTTCAGGACCCGCGCCGCGACAGAAGGCTGGAAGCCCGCAAGGGCATTACCGCTCAGCCCGGCGCGATAGCGAGCCTGAACTTCAATGTATCTGCCCAGCAGCAGGAAGAAGGTGAACATACATACGGATTCAAAATACACTTCCTCGCCGCCGATCAACGTGATCCAGGCGCTTGCGCCATAGGCAAGCCCGATGGCGATGGCCACCGGTACGTCCATGGTCAGATGACGGGAGAGCAGGTCCCGGCGGGCATTGGTAAAGAATGGGCGAGCACTGTAGAACACCACCGGCGTGGCAACCAGCAGACTGAACCAGCGGAAAAAATCCACAAAATCTGTGGACAGATCACTGACCAGCTCAAAGTACAGGGGAAAGGCCAGCATCATGCTCTGGAAGGAACCGATCCCGGCCACCGCCAGACGAATGAGCATCGAGCGGTGCTCTGCCTTGAGCGCCTGTTCGGCTTCGTCTGCCTGATAGGGGCGGGCGGTGTAGCCAAGTTCGTGGATGGCTATCAGAAGGTCGCTGAGACGTGCCTTGTCCGATGCCCAGACCAGGCGAGCCCGCTGTGTGGTGTGGTTTACGGTAAAGCTCTGCACGCCTGGCTGCTGCTTCATGTGATTCTCAAGCAGCCAGATGCAGGCGGCGCAGGTAATACCGCCGATCAGCAGCTGTGCCTCCTGGCCAGCCTTGACTGGTGCCACAAAGGCTTGCTGAACCAGGGGGTGATCCAGTTCCCGGATACGATCGAGTTCTGACCGGGTCAGCTCTCTTGGCGTAACGGCGGGTTCGGTGCGAAACTCATAGAAACCGGTCAGACCCTCCTGGTGGATGGTCTGACACACAGCCTTGCAACCCTGGCAACAAAAATGCCTTTGCTGTCCCTGCAGTTCCAGGGTGATCGGGGGTTCGCCATCCGCTGGTTCTCCGCAATGGAAGCAGTTCAGGGTGGTCACCCTTGGGCGTCGCCTTCTGCGTTAATGCGTATAGGGGTGGAGGAAGGAAGCCTTACCTCACCCTTTACCCGCCAGTCGTTGTCTGGCCCCTGAAGGTCGTAGTACCAGCGACCACTGACATCCTCAAGGAGCTGGCCCCGGTATTGACCAGGAGCAACCTGGGTAAACTGGATGGTTTTATCCTGACCAGACAATGTCGGGTGATACAGGTTGAACACCAGATACGGGTAATCGGCGGCACCATTCACGGTGCTCAGATCCAGTGTTGCAGAACGACCATTCAGGCTCAGCGTACCCGCCATCTTCAGATCGGCCGCCTTTTCATCCCGGGCAATGGACATATTGATGCCACGGCCCTGTTTGGAGTAGTCGTCGGTTACCAGCGAGTTGTCCATGCTGGACGATACTGTCAGAGCAGTGATTCCCCACATGATCGACGCCAGCGGGAAAATGGTCAGGAACCAGAACCACGGCTGGCGATACCAGGGGGCAGGTGTTGCGTTATCAGTCATTACGGTCTTGTCTCGGTTTATGGCTTCAGAGCCGGTTGTCGGGCCCTCTTGTTAGCGGGGCCTTGGACCAACAAACCGGCTTTCAGTTTCAAGTTTAATCAATGAATCCGGTTGGGACTCGGCGTAGAAACGAATGTCGTTATTGGTATCCACCAGCGCTTCCGGTGGCACATCAACAACCGTGGGCAATGAGAGATTCTCGCCACTGCTCACCGTTACCGTGGTGTCTGTCAGAATACGCATGTCTTCAAGGCCGTCCACAGACAGGCTGAAGGTTTGCGGTACTTCTGACATGTTCTGGATCTTGACGGTATACGAGTTTTCCACCCGCCCTTCGCCGTTAAAACTGAACAGGGCGCCGCGATCCCGCAGTACATCCATCTTGGCCGGAACCCGGGTGGCAATGGTAAAGATCACCGCGCTGATCATCAGTATGAGCACGGCGCCGTAGCCAAAGGTACGCGGCCGTAGCAGTTTGGAAGTTTTACCCTCCAGTTCGTTCTCAGTGGTGTAGCGAATCAGTCCCTTGGGATAGTTCATTTTCTCCATAACTTCATCGCAGGCGTCGATACACAGGGCGCAGCCGATACACTCGTACTGGAGGCCGTCACGGATATCGATGCCGGTGGGGCAGACCTGAACACACTGGCCGCAATCAATACAGTCACCCAGGCCAACTTCGGCGGGTTCGACGCCTTTCTTGCGGCTGCCGCGTGGCTCGCCCCGGTTGGGGTCGTAGGAAACAACCCGGGTGTTGGGGTCAAACATCACGGATTGGAATCGGGCGTACGGGCACATATACAGGCACACCTGCTCCCGCATCCAGCCGGCGTTCAGATAGGTGGCGACGGTAAAGAAGGCTACCCAGAAATAGGCCCAGCCGTTGGCCTGTAAAGTGAAGAGGTCAACGATCAGTTCGCGGATAGGGTAGAAATAGCCAACGAAGGTGACGCCAGTCGCCAGCGCAACAAACAGCCAGAGCGCGTGTTTGATCGATTTTTTGGCAAGTTTCTCCCTGGAGTTCGGAGATTTATCCAGTTTCATCCGCTTGTTGCGGCTGCCCTCAACCTTTTCCTCGATCCACATGAAAATAAAGGTCCAGACAGTCTGGGGGCAGGTATAGCCACACCAGACCCGACCGAACAGAGTGGTGATGAAAAAGAGTCCAAACGCTGAAATGATCAGCATGCCCGATAGCAGGAAGAAATCTTTCGGGAAGAAGGTCACGCCGTACAGGTGAAATTCTCGTGCAGGCAAGTCGAAGTGGATCAGGGGCTGCCCGTCCAGGGTAAGCCAAACGAAGAGAAAGTACATGCCCATCAGCAGAGTCAAGCTGACATTCCGGATTCGCTGGAAAAAGCCTTTGACTTCCTTGACGTAGATTTTCTGTCGACTGGCGTACAGGTCGACGGTTTCTGGCTTTTTCTTGTTATTGGAGGAATCGCCTTTCGGGTCAACCTGTTTGACCGGAATCTCGTTGCTCATGGGTACCTCCCGGTGAGTGGTAAAGCTGGGAGCGGGCCTCGGAGGGTCAGCTGATCTTCTCAAGCCTGTACCCGCGGGCGCAGATACAGGGTTGAGAAGACCAGGCCAGGGCGAGCCTGGCCTGGTCGGATTCAGTTAGACAGGCTGTAAACGTATGCCGCCAGGATCTGAATCTGGTCGTCGGTCAGGCGACCGCCTTGTGCAGGCATCTGGTTCTGGCGACCGTTCATCACGGTCTCCTTGATCCACTCATAGGTGGAACCGTAGAGCCAGACATTGTCGGTCAGGTTGGGCGCACCCATGGCTTCCATACCTTTGCCTTCCGGACCGTGACAGGCAACGCAGGCCTGTGCGAACACCTGGGCGCCAGCTTTGGCCGCCTCGGCATCTTCTTCGCGTCCACTGAAGCTCAGCACGTAGTTAACCACCTGATCGACCTGCTCATTGGTCATATTCGGCATGACGCCCTTTGCAGGCATATTGCCGTTACGACCCTGGGCAATGCTGTGCAGGATCTGGTCTGGTTGACCACCCCACAGCCAGTCGTCGTCGGTCAGGTTGGGGAAGCCCACCTGGCCGCGAGCGGCGGTGCCGTGACAGACCGAACAGTTGTTGGCAAACAGGCGCTGGCCGATCTTCATGGCGTCATCGTTCTGCGCCAGTTCAGGAATGGCAGTGTCGCCGAACTGGGCATAGATTTCGCCATATTTCTCTTCGGCAGCTGCCACTTCCGCTTCCCACTGGTTGGTGGATGTCCATCCCAGCAGACCCTTGAAGTTGCCCAGGCCCGGGTACAGAGCCAGGTAGCCAAGGGCGAAGATGCAGGTTGCTACGAACAGGTAGAACCACCATTTCGGCAGAGGGTTATCGTATTCCTCAATGCCATCAAAGGAATGGCCCATTGTCCGGTCGGTTTCAGTATCGGTTGTCTGGCTCTTGCGGGTGGCCCAGAGGAGCCACCAGCAGCCGAAAACGGTACCGAGCACGATCACACTGACCCAGATGCTCCAGAAGGTACTCATTGTTTCTTCTCCGTTTTTTCCTGTTCGAGAGTACGCTTTTCGACTTCGTCGTCATCGAAGGGGAGGTGTGCTGCCTCGTCGTTGGCCTTCTTGCGGTGGGCGCTGTACGCCCACCAGACGATTCCGAAGAACGCTGCCATTACCAGCAGCGTGTGAATGCCGCGTAACTCATTAATATCCATGGGATCACCGCTTCTCTGAAATCACAGTACCCAGCTGCTGCAGGTATGCGACCAGCGCTTCGATTTCAAATTTGCCTTCGATCTCATTTGCTGCGTTGGCAATCTGCTCGTCGCTGTATGGCACGCCAAGCGTTTGCAGCGTCTTCATCCGGGACTCAATGGAACCGTGATCAACACGATTCTCGAACAGCCACGGGAAGGCAGGCATGTTGGATTCGGGTACCACGCTGCGTGGATCGTACAGGTGCTGGCGCTGCCAGGCATCCGAGTAGCGACCACCTACACGAGCCAGGTCCGGCCCGGTACGCTTGGAACCCCACAGGAACGGACGGTCATAAACGAACTCGCCCGCAACGGAGTAGTGACCATAACGCTCAGTCTCAGCCCGGAACGGACGGATCTGCTGGGTATGGCACACGTGGCAGCCCTCACGGATGTAAATGTCCCGGCCTTCCAGTTCCAGAGCGGACAAAGGCTCCAGGCCTTCGACCGGCTCGTTCACCTCTTTATGGAAGAACAGGGGCACTACTTCCGCAAGGAAACCACCACTGATGGTCAGCACGATCAGCACGATCATCAGACCAAGGTTCTTTTCGACTATTTCGTGTCTCATCTGGTCTCTCTCCCTTACGCCGCCTGAACCGCAGCATTATCTTCTGCAACGGCGTCTTTCTGGCGTACGGTCATGTACACGTTGTAGGCCATGATCAGCATGCCGGTCAGGAAGATCGCGCCACCGATGAAGCGTACAAAGTAGCCCGGGTAGGAGGCTTCAAGCGCTTCTACGAAGCTGTAGGTCAGGGTGCCGTCTTCGTTCACTGCACGCCACATCAGACCTTGCATGATGCCATTCACCCACATGGCGGCGATGTAAAGCACGGTGCCTACGGTAGCCAGCCAGAAGTGAGCGTTGATCAGGGCAGTGCTGTACATTGCCTGGATGCCCCACAGTTTCGGAATCAGGTGGTAAACCGCGCCGATACTGATCATGGCAACCCAGCCCAGGGCGCCGGAGTGCACGTGGCCGATGGTCCAGTCAGTGTTGTGGGACAGAGCGTTGACGGTCTTGATAGACATCATCGGGCCTTCGAAGGTAGACATACCGTAGAAGGACAGAGAAACCACCAGGAAACGCAGGATAGGGTCAGTGCGCAGTTTGTGCCAGGCACCGGACAGGGTCATCATGCCGTTAATCATACCGCCCCAGGACGGCGCCAGCAGAATCAGGGACATGACCATGCCTGCGGTCTGTGCCCAGTCAGGCAGAGCGGAGTAATGCAGGTGGTGACCACCGGCCCATACGTAGGTGGCGATCAGTGCCCAGAAGTGCACGATAGACAGGCGATAGGAGTAAACCGGACGGTTGGCCTGCTTGGGAACGAAGTAGTACATCATGCCCAGGAAGCCAGCAGTCAGGAAGAAGCCCACCGCGTTGTGACCGTACCACCACTGCATCATCGCATCGGTAACACCCGCATAGGCGGAGTACGACTTGAAGGCGGTGGCCGGCAGCGCCATGTTGTTACCGATATGCAGTACAGCAACGGTAATGATGAACGCGCCGTAGAACCAGTTGGCAACGTAGATGTGCGGAGTGCTACGCTTCATCACGGTTCCGAAGAACACCAGGGCGTAGCTGACCCAGACAACCGCAATCGCGATGTCAATCGGCCATTCCAGCTCGGCGTATTCCTTGGACGTTGTCAGGCCCATCGGAAGGGTGATGGCAGCAGCCACGATGATCGCTTGCCAGCCCCAGAAGGTGAACGCCGCCAACCCGTCAGACATCAGGCGAGCCTGGCAGGTTCGCTGAACGACGTAGTAGGACGTTGCAAAAAGGGCACTTCCGCCAAAGCCGAAGATTACGGCGTTGGTATGCAGCGGCCGCAAGCGACCGAAGTGAGTAAAGGGCAGGTCGAGGTTGAGGGATGGCCAAACCAGCTGTGCTGCAATCAGCACACCCAGAGCCATACCTACAATACCCCATACCACTGTCATGATGGCGAATTGTCTCACCACCTTATAGTTGTATGTCAGGTTTGCATTTACTGTGCTCATAGCCTTACCAATGGGTTCAGGATGGGGAATTATGCGGGGGCAAGTATGGAGAAACGATTATTCCTTTGCAATGATCAAGATCAAGTTATGACATCCGTCAAATCCGCCGGAATCAGTAGGCTGGCCAGTAAGTTGCAAGTCTATTCAATGTGTTTTTATTGACGCTTTAATGGCTTGCCAGATCCATTCTGTCACCGGGTTTGATCCGCGACAGGAGCGAGAGAGGGAAAATTGGTGAAAAGAATTAAGACCAAAGGCTACGGAAAAGATGCCAAAGCCGTAATGATACTGGCCCACGGTGCTGGCGCGCCCATGGATTCATTGTTCATGGAGTTGTTAGCGGAGGCTCTCGCAGGGCAGGGCATCGAAAGTGTGCGGTTCGAGTTTCCCTATATGGTGAAGCGTCGGGAGGATGGCAGAAAACGACCGCCCGATCGGCAGCCGGCTTTGCTGGCGGCATTTGAAGATCAGGTGTCCCTGGCCAGAGAGGAGCTCGGAAGTCAGGTACCGCTGCTGGTGGGGGGGAAATCAATGGGAGGGCGGATGGCCACGCTTCTGGCTGCCGGGAGGTCCAGGGATGTTGATGGCGTTGCCTGTTACGGCTATCCGTTTCACCCGCCGGGGAAGCTGGATCGTTGGCGGATTGAACATCTGGGTGAGGTTGCGGTTCCTCTACTGGTGGTGCAGGGTACCCGGGACCCATTCGGCAAACCGGATGAGCTGAAGGCGCAGGGGCAGATTCCGGGCCTTACCCGGCTGTGCTGGCTGGACGGCGGAAATCACGATTTTCAGCCTCTGGCGCGGCAGCCAGAACAACAGGCTGACCTGATTGCGCAGGCTGCTCTTCTGACGCGTCAGTTTGCCGAAGATGCCGTACTTTGATCAGGCGTTGAAACACGATTGGCGAGTACGATCTGATCCCGCCCTGCGCCTTTGGCCTGATAGAGTGCTTCATCGGCTTTCCGGAAGAGGTCGGACGGCTCCTGTCCCGTAGCCAGTTCGGCGATCCCGGCGCTGAGTGTCAGATGAAAAGTCTCATTGCCCGGAGCGATAAGCGGGGTTTTCCGCATGGCTTTGAGTATGGCGAGACAGAGCGTGCGTGCCCCGTCCAGGTCCGTGCCCGGGAGCAGCAGGGCAAATTCCTCACCGCCAAACCGGATGGCCACATCCCTGGGGCGTTTGACATGCTCATCCAGAATACCCGCGATCTGTTTCAGGCACTGATCGCCAAAGTCATGGCCCCAGGTGTCGTTAATTCGCTTGAAGTGATCTGCATCAATCAGGGCCAGGGATAATGGATTTCCGGTTCGACGGGCCTCCCTGCAGAGTTCGGGTAAAAGGTTATCCATGTGACGCCGGTTGTACAGGCCGGTGAGCGCATCATTGAGGCTTATAGAGGCCAGTTTCCGGTTTGCCTGCTCCAGTTCCCGCATGGTGTTGCGGAGCTGGGCCGTGCGCTCATGAACCTTTAGTTCCAGTTCCGTCCGGGCCTGGTGTTCGACATCCAGCAATTTCTGGTTAAGCAGGCGCCAGCGTTGCACCAGGGCATAGTTCAGAAGGATCACCTGGCCGCCGACGACCGCCTGCATCATCACTTCCCGGGCCGGGTAATCGCCCAGATAGCCAAACGCGGCCATGGCATAGATCAGTGCGCCGATAACCATCACCATCCAGGCTGCCAGGTACCAGAAGGCGGGTTTGTAGCCCTGTCGCCAGCGGACGTAGGCGATGACCTGCAGAGCCACAATTACCACAAGCGCCAACGCGGTGTTGATCAGAATGGATTTTGTATAGGGAATGATGAGTGTCACTGTCACAGCGCCCGCGGCGATTGTGGCCAGTGATTTCAGCGCTTTGGCCGAAAGAGTTCCCGGGCCGACCTCCAGAAAGGAACTGCCAAAAAGGGCCATTGCCAGTGCACAGACCGCGAGCGTCAGTGGAATGGAGAGATTTGCCAGCGCCGTACTGTTGGGCCAGAAGTACTGGTTGGCAAAGCCGCCCATGGCGAACAGGAACATACCCAGAGAGGCAATGTAGAAGGCGTTGTAAAAGTAGTAACGGGTGCCGGAACTGAAGAACAGCAGAAGGTTGAATGCCGCCAGTACCAGCATCGCGCCATAAAACAGGCCGTGCACGAGAGTGAGATGATTGCTTTCGGCAACAACCTCACCCGGTGTCATCAGGCCCAGGGGCACATTCAGTGCGCCACTGCTATGCACCCGGATGAGGATGGCGCGGCTTTCCCCGGCATTCAGTGTGACGGGGAGCAGGTAATAACGGTAATCTATGCCTCTTGTGGCGAACGGGAACAAGTCGCCGGTCGCCAGTGGCGGTCGGACGTCTTCAGGGCTGTAGCCGCTTTGGTAGCGGCTTTTTTGCCAGAACGTCACCTCATCCAGCAGTGGGTAATGAAGCTTCGGGTACCAGAGACCGGATTCTGTGCTGCTGTTGCGGACATTGAGCTGAATCCAGTACACGGAATCCGTGTGACTGAATACCAGATCATGGCCCCGGGCTGATTTCCAGGCCAGTTCAGCCGGCAGGTCCTCCGGTGCGGTTGCTGAATGGGCGGGTTCACCCGGGCGGGCCGAGTAGAAACAGATGTGGTGGTTGATCGCACTTCGGGCGTCCGGGCTGGCGGCATCAAGAGCGGGACACGGTTCCATAGCCGCAAGCTGGCCGCTGAACAGCAGGCAAGCCGTGGCCAGAAAACAGGCCGTAAGCAGGTTCCAGAGTCGGAGCATCTTCCACCAGGCGGTACGTTGGGAGGCAGAAAGTGTAGCCAGCGTGAACAAGTGCTGCCGTTAAACACGTTCAAGTTTTATCGCTGTCAGTGCGTCAGAATCCTGACAGTGGTCACCAACAAGGTTATGGAATGCAACAGATAATGCTGATGTGTCGCCCGGGGTTTGAAACCGAGGCGGGCCAGGAGTTGATGGATTCGGCGGCCGCTTGTGGTCTGTTCGGTTACTTTCAGCCGATCAGGAACGCAGGGCTCGTGCGGTTTACCCTTGGCGGGCCCGAATCTGCCTTTGAATTGATGCAGAGAATACCGCTGGACGAGCTGGTCTTTGTGCGGGACTGGTTTCTGGTGATTGGCGATTGCCCGCTGCCGGCCAGGGACCGGGTTGGAGCCGTTATCGAGTTCCTCCGGGGCGCCGATTGGCAGGGCAGCCTGGCATCACGACTGGAAACCCGGCTTACGGAAACCAATGAAGACCGCGATCTGGGTAACTTTGCCCGAAAATGGGTGGCACCCCTGTCCCGCGGACTCAGGGAGGCGGACATGCTGGCGCAGGACTCGGCCAGTGCCAAAGGTGACCGTCTGGAGTTGCTGTTGCTGGATTTCGAAACGGCTGTTGTCGGGTTAAGCCTGGCCGATAATCGATCCCCTTTTCCGCAGGGCATACCCCGTTTGCGTTTGCCTGCCTCAGCGCCCAGCCGGTCTGCGCTCAAACTCGAAGAGGCGTGGAAAGTCTTCATTCCTGAAGATCGTTACCTGGACTATCTGGGTGGGGGGCGGAAAGCGGTGGATCTGGGCGCCGCTCCCGGCGGATGGACCTGGCAACTGGTTCAGCAAGGCATGATGGTGACGGCGGTCGATAATGGCCCCATGAATCCAGAGTTGATGGCCACAGGGCATGTTGAGCATGTCCGGGCTGATGGCTACGCCTGGCGCCCGAAGCGGGCCGTGGACTGGATGGTCTGCGATATCGTCGACAAGCCCCGAAAAACAGCGCGCCTGGCGCTGGACTGGGTAGGCGGCAAGCTGTGTCGCTACACCGTGTTCAATCTCAAGCTACCCATGAAGAAACGTTATGAGGAGTGGCTGATCTGCCGGGACATACTGCTGCAGGGGCTGGCAGAGGCCGAGCTCAATTGCCGGCTCCGGGCCCGGCACCTCTACCATGACCGGGAAGAAATAACCTGCTTCATCGAGCGCCTGGACTGATCACCGGGCTCACGGCATATCGCTGTGCTGGAGCACGGTAATGGCTTCATCCCGGTCCATCATGGGGGTGAGTTCCGCCATTAATTCCCGGCGTTCAGGAGAGCGGTACCAGCGATCCCAGTCTGCCTCTGAGCGCCAGTTTGCCAGTGTCATGCGATGGTTGGGGTCGCGGCAGTCGACCAGGGTCTCACCGGAGATAAAACCCGGGGCACTGACGGCCTGCTGTAACACTTTTCTGGCCCGGTCTTCGTAGGCCGACTCCAGAGTTTCGGCAATATGGCGTTCAATAAGTACCCGAATCATGACAATCTCCCTTTATTTTCGCTGCTATAAACAATAATTTAGCACTGGATTCAGAAAAATCACGCTACTTGTAGGAGGTCACGCTTGTCGGATCATGATTATCACGCAGAACTGGACGCACGGGGACTGTTCTGTCCCGAGCCGGTCATGATGCTGCACAATCGCATCCACGATGTTGAGGTTGGGCAGGTGCTGCGGGTTGTGGCCACCGATCCTTCAACCACTCGGGATATCCCGAGGTTCTGCCAGTTTCTCGGGCACGAACTTCTCAGCCAGCAGGAAGCGGGCGGCGAATTCCTGTTTCTGATCCGCCGCTGTCAGGCCGCCTGACTCAGAGTTTCTGACCAACGTTGGCCACGTGCTCCAGAAACTGATCCCGATCCATCTCGCCCAGTACGCGGGCGTTGCTGAGCTCTGACCCGCTCGCCTGATAGAACAGTATTGCCGGGGGGCCAAACAGGCCGAGTTCATCCAGCAGGGCCTGCTGGGCGGGCGTGTTGTCCGTCATGTCGATCTGCAGCAGGGTGTAGGGTGACAGTGCCTGGATGACCTGGGGATCGCTGAACACATTGCGTTCCATGACTTTGCAGGAAATACACCAGTCCGCATAGAAGTCCAGCATGACGGGCTGCCCCCGGTTACTGGCATTGGCCAGCAACGTGCGGATCTGGTTCGGATCTTCAATGCGCTGGAAGCTGGCATGTGATAGCTCGCCCGCCACTGGTCCCGGCGCCGCGGAGGCCACAAACGGCGCCAGCGGCTTGAGCGGGTCGTTGGCGCCGCTGACGGCACCGGCCAGCAAGGCCAGGCCATAGGCAAACATAACCAGCCCCAGCCCCTTACGAGTGCGCTGCCAGCCAGCCTTGGCGGCATCAAATGCGCCCAGCTGTACGCCAGTAATCGCAATCAGCAGCCCCCACATGGTCAGACTGAGCCACACCGGTACCAGGCGCTCAACCAGCCAGATAGCCACGGCCAGTAGCATGACACCGTAGAAGTGCTTCACCGTGGTCATCCAGTGCCCTGAGCTTGGCAGCAGTTTCCGGCCGCCCACGGCAACCAGAATCAGGGGAACTCCCATGCCCAGGCCAAGTGCCAGCAGCGCCACACCGCCGATCACGGCATCCTGAGTGGTGGAAATGTACAGCAAGCTGCCGGCCAGTGGCGCAGACACGCAGGGCGAGACAATAAGTGCTGAAAGGGCACCAATGCCGAAGATGCTGGCGACACGGCTACCGGTCAGGCGATGGCTGGCATCGTTGAGGGGTTCCCGAATAAAACGTGGTAACTGGATTTCGAACAGGTCGAACATCGACAGCGCAAAGACCACGAACAGGCCAGCGAAAACACTCAGCACCCAGGGCGACTGTAGCTGCGCCTGGAGATTGAAGCTGGCGCCCAGCAGGCCGGTAATGACCCCCGCCGCGGCGTAGGTCAATGCCATGCCCAGCACATAGCTGCCCGACAGCAATAATGCGTGGCTGGTGGTTCTTGTATTACGCCCGGAGACCATGGAGGAGATGATAGGCACCATGGGCAGAACGCAGGGTGTAAAGGTCAACCCCAGACCGAGCAAAAAGAATACGCCGGCGATCATCCAGATCGACTGGCTGGACAGAAAGCCGGCGAGGCCGGTCGCGGTGGAGGTATCTGCGGGCGCCGCATTTCCGGTATCGGAGGTCACTCTGTTGGCAGCGGTCTCGGCAGCGTCGCCACCAGGGTAATAGAGGATGTCCCGGGTCTGCGGGGGATAACAAAGCCCGGCCTCTGCACAGCCCTGGTACGTCACCTGAAGCTCCGCTTCCCGGACACCGTCGGGCAGGGTGATGGGGACCCTGGCCTGGACCGGATCAAAAAAAACGGTGATCTCACCAAAGAATTCGTCTTCAGTCAGCGTGCCCGGCAAAGAAAAGCCGGGTTCGCCAACCTGTACACCATCAGTTACGGCATTGATCTGTATGCGGCTTTTATAGAGGTAATGGCCGGGGGTGATATTCCAGGCCAGCACCACAGCCCCGTTATCAGTGGTGTAATCAAAGGGCAGTGCTTCATCTACCGGCAGAAATTCGCTGTTACCAAACAGGCTGCCATTGCCGGACCCCAGAGCCTTGGCTCCGGGAGACGCCAGCGACAGAACCACTGCCAACACAAGCAAAAGATGGTAGAACTGATTTCGCGTAGGAGCACTGAAGGCCTGGACTGCTGACATGGATACGGTCATTTCCTGATTCTGGTATGCATGAAGTCGGTTCGAAGCCAGTGGACACCATGCTGTGGCGAAAGTTCCCACTGGTATTGGCCGCGTTAAAGTCGCACAATAGCCAACCGATGAATCACAATCCAGACGATCTTATCATGCTGTTCAATGACCTGTTCCGGGAATCATACCGGACGATTCTGGTCAGGGGCAGCGAAGAACCGGAATATCTCCCTGTGAGCGAGCCCGAGGGTCTTGCCAGGGTAGTCTTTGCCCATGGTTTTTTTGCCAGTGCCCTGCACGAGATTGCCCACTGGTGCATTGCCGGTGAGCATCGGCGCACAATGTACGATTACGGATACTGGTACTGTCCGGATGGACGAACACCTGAACAGCAGCAAGCGTTTGAGCAGGTGGAGGTGAAACCTCAGGCCATAGAGTGTCTGTTTTCCCTGGCGGCCGGCTTCCGCTTTCACATCAGTGTCGACAACCTCGCCGGCGGAGGCGCTGCCGATGGAGATGCATTCCGCCTGAATGTGCTCAACCAGGCGAGCGATTACCTTGCCTGTGGATTACCCCGCCGTGCACAGCAGTTCTACGATTCGCTCTTGCAGTTTTACAGCACTGGTGCCCGGATAGATGAAACCTGGGCTCGAGTGAAGACCCGTCTGTTAACTGCAGAGCAGGAATACGATCAATCAAGGATACCTGAACCCCTATGACATCAGAACCAAAGCATACCGGCGATTTACGCTTCAGCGACCTCAATCTGGACAAGCGACTGCTGGATGCCATTTCCAAAATTGGCTTCGAGTACTGCACGCCCATTCAGGCAGAAACGCTGCCCTGGACCCTGGCCTGTGAAGACCTCATTGGCCAGGCTCAGACGGGCACCGGCAAGACTGCAGCCTTTCTGATTACCGCGATTCAGTCTTTGCTGGAAACTCCGATCGACGAGAAAGAGCGTTTTGCCTCCGAGCCTCGTGTTCTGGCGCTGGCGCCCACCCGCGAACTGGCCATGCAGATTGCCAAGGACGCCGAACAGCTGTGTCATTACACTGGCCACAATGTGGTTACTGTGGTTGGCGGGATGAACTACGACAAGCAGCGGGAGCAGTTGCAGAACGAAATTGTCGACATCCTGGTGGCTACCCCGGGCCGATTGATCGATTTCCTGGGCTCACAGGATGTTTTTCTGGATCAGCTCGACATCCTGATTCTGGATGAGGCGGATCGAATGCTCGATATGGGCTTTATCCCGGACGTCAAGCGCATCATCCGCAAGTGTACCCCCAAGGATGAGCGCCAGACCCTGCTGTTCAGTGCCACCTTCAACCAGGATGTCCTCAACCTGGCATCCATGTGGACCCGCAATGCCGAGTTTGTCGAAATCGAGCCGGAACAGAAGACTGCAGAACGAGTTGAACAGACCGTTTTCCTGGTGTCCGATAACGAAAAGCTGCCGGTACTGGTGAATTACCTGAAGCGGCCGGAAGTAGAGAAAGCGATTGTTTTTGCCAACCGTCGTGACCAGTGCCGTGATCTTGAAGAGGATCTTAAAAACCAGGGTGTGAAAGTGGCGTTGATGTCTGGCGAGATTGCCCAGAACAAGCGGCTGAAAACGCTTGACCAGTTCAAGAAGGGGCAGATCCAGGTGCTGGTTGCTACCGATGTGGCGGGCCGTGGCATCCACGTAAACGGCGTGACCCATGTATTCAACTACAATTTGCCAGACAATGCCGAAGATTACGTTCACCGCATTGGTCGTACTGGCCGTGCCGGTAAAACCGGAGTATCGGTGAGCTTCGCTGGTGAAGAGGACGCGTTTGCCCTGCCGGAGATTGAAAAATACATCAGCCAGAAGCTGAAGACGGCGGTGCCTGATGAGAATCTGACAGCCGCCATGGATAACCCGCCGATTACCCGCAAGCGGGGTGGTCGCCGGCCGCAGGGCAACAGCGGTCGCGGGCCCAGACCACGTCGTCATTGAGAGTCACTGGTGAGACCACTGTTATGCTGATCGTTGCGGACGAGAATATACCCTTACTGGATTCCTTTTTTGGCGACATCGGAGAGATTCGCCGGGTGAATGGCCGGACGCTGGCTCCGGACCAGGTAAGGGATGCCGATATACTTCTGGTCCGTTCGGTAACCCGGGTAGACCGGCAGTTGCTGGATGGTGCCCGGGTGCGGTTCGTTGGTACGGCCACGATTGGAACGGACCACATAGACCAGACCTGGCTCCAGGAACAAGGCATCGGTTTCGCCGCTGCGCCAGGCTGCAATGCCGTCAGTGTGGCTGAGTATGTGCTCTCGGTATTGTCCCTGTACGCAGAAAAGCGGGGTATTGAAGACTGGTCATCCCTGACGGTAGGGATTGTCGGGGTGGGCAATGTCGGTGGTGAGTTGGCCCGAATGCTGGAGCGGCTGGATTTCACGGTAAAGCTCTGTGATCCGCCCAGGCAGGAAGCTGAAGAAGAGCGCGCAGAGGAGTTTGTGCCGCTGGCCGAGGCTCTGGAGTGTGACGTTGTAACCTTGCACACGCCGTTGACGCGAACTGGAGACCATCCCACCAACCGGATGATCGCGGGCAGCGAGCTCGCGGCGCTTGGGCAGGATCAGTTGTTGATCAACGCCGGCCGGGGCGAGGTGATAGACGGAGAGGCATTGCTTGCCCGGCTTCAGCAGGCAGACGCGCCCACGGTGGTGCTGGATGTCTGGGAGCATGAGCCCAGAATCAACCCGGATCTGCTAGACCGGGTGTGGCTGGCGACGCCTCACATTGCCGGCTACAGCCTGGAAGGCAAGATGCAGGGCACGGAGATGATCTACCAGGCCCTGTGCCGTTACCTGGGGCTGCCTGTGCGCAAGAAAGCCGGACAGTTTCTGCCGGAGCCGGCCCTCAGTAAAGTGTCCTTTACCAGCAGTGCTGATGAGGATGAGGCCGTTCAGGTTGCTTTGCGCGCCTGTTACGATCCCCGCCGGGACGATGCCCGCCTGCGGCTGACCATGCGCGGTAATCCTGAAGAGCGGGCGCAGGCCTTCGACAGGCTACGCAGGGACTACCCGGTGCGCAGGGAATGCTCGAGTCTGAAAGTGCAGTTGAAGGGTAGCAGCAAGTCGATTCAGGATAGCTTCAGGGCCATCGGGTTCAAACTGAAGATCTGACACCCTGGATGTCTTGCTCGTCAAAAGAGAAGGGCGCCTGTGTGAGGCTGTGTGAAAACAGCCT
>NZ_AXBW01000023.1:0-69578 GCF_000475355.1 Marinobacter sp. C1S70
GCTGGATGCCGTCCGTCGCAAAGGACTGGATCGGCTGCCCTGGAACGAGGCCGCCCGCCAGTGGCAGGCCCGGGTGCAGTTACTGGCCACACAGTTCCCCGGTCACTGGCCGGATGTGACGGATTCTGCCCTGCTGGCCGGTGTGGAAAGCTGGTTGGCGCCGTTTATGGCCGGCATGCAGCGGTGGTCGGATCTGGCCCGGCTTGATCTGACATCCGCCCTGAACAGCCTGCTCGATTATCCACAGCAACAAGAACTGGATGAACTGGCTCCGAAAGCTCTGGCCATCCCCACCGGCCAGAAGGTGACGCTGGATTACACGGCCGACAACGGCCCGGTGCTAGCTGCCAAGCTGCAGGCCCTGTTTGGCTGGACTGAAACACCGACGGTGGCGGGCGGCCGGGTGCCCGTGGTAACCCACCTCCTGTCCCCGGCCCAGCGCCCGCTGGCCGTCACGGCAGATCTCGCCAGCTTCTGGCAGAACGCCTATCCACAGGTACGAAAAGAACTCCGGGGCCGCTACCCGAAACACCCCTGGCCGGAAGATCCGCTTACGGCCCAGGCTCAGCAGGGAACGAAAAAACGCCCTGCTCGCTGATTCGTCCACTGATCAGCTGCACCGGAACAGGCTCAAAATAGAGGTTGCGAACGGTAATGTGCTGGCCGGCCGGTGCACCGAGTTGGTTCGCCGCCATTTCTTCCAGTGTGACTTCATCGTGTGGCGCCGTGCTGTCCTTGAAGCTGTCTGCCAGCACCCAGAGCGGTTTTGCCTCGGCCCTGGCCAGCAAGGCCAGCGGATAACTGCCCGCCTTGTTGAGAAAGTGGCCATCGGCCAGCCAGGTGTCACAGCCGCACAGCACTAAGTCCGCCTTCGGAACGAACAGCCCCATCTGGGCATCGGTGATCACCGTCACCGGCACGCCCAGTTCATCCAGTTCACGGGCCAGGGTAAAGCCCTCGTTACCGGGACTACCCTGGGTACAGATTACCGAGAAGTTGCGGCCCTGCTGTACCAGTAAACGGAACACTGCCAGTACCTGGGAGCTACGGCTGTGAGTGAAAATTCTGGCCCGCTCCGGAATCCGTGTCGTGGCGATTTCCGCCACACGTTGGTTGGCGGAGGCAATCTGCTCGAGAACCGAGTCCACCACTGGCAGCGCCTGTTCAGCCGCAGAAGCACCGTCCTGGCTGCCTATTAGGCTCTGACGCACCCGTTCAATGGCATTGGCCAGCGGCACCATGCTGGGACGGGCTCCGGCAAGATCGTTAAGCAGTTTTTTGAGAGTATCCGGGGATACTTCACCCGCGGCCAGCCATTGGCGCAACAGCGTCAGTGCTCTGGTTGCCAGCTGGGCGGCACCGGATTGGTTATCGGTACGTACGGTTTCGACAATCTTGCGGGCCGGGAAATCGGGTTCGGGGGTGCCCATGGCTGGCTCCGGTTAGTCAGCGAGTAATAACCGGAGCTTAGCAGCCCGTGGCCGTTACCGGATGATGGACCGGCTCTTTTCCAGATACACCGCGCCTTGCTCTTTCACGGTATCCGGGGCTGCGTGCTCGGAAGCCTTGTGTACTTTCTCCAGCCGCTCGGCAATGTCTTCCAGCTCATGGTCCAGTTTGCCCAGGGCATTTTCCAGAGTGTAGGTGAGCTGATGGACTTCGTTCATCGCCTCTGGTGTCAGATCACCGGCCAACACCTGCTCAAGCCGGTTGTTGTACTCGGAGAAATTGGCCACCGCCTGTTCCAGGGTTTTCGAGGGTTCGCCTTTGTAGTGATCGTACTCATCATCGGCGAAGGCCGGAAGGGTGAACAGCAGGCTGGCAGCGGCCAGCATCAGGTGTTTTGTCATGGTCAGTTTCTCATTAGTGATAACTAATGCGAATTATTGTCAGTATCATTAACTGTGACCATGAGATCGGTCAATTTACGCATAAAATAACCCTTGCCAGGGTTCCAAAGCTGGATAAAATGCAGCCAATTTTCACTCTGTGCGGCTGTCACCATGCACCTTGTCTCATTCAACGTGTTCCGTACCCTTGGCTTTCCCGACACCACTGTACTGAAGCCCGAGCATTTCCTTCGCCACAAGCCGCTGCTGCAGGAGGCGGACTGGGTGCTGTTCCCGGAATACTGGCAGATCAACGCCCTGGTGCATGGCTTGAAGTGCCGGGTGTTCCCCAGTATCGCCAGTTATCGCATTGGTCACGATAAAGTGGAAATGACCCGCGCCTTTCAGGCCGTGGCGCCGGAACACACACCCTGGACCTTGATTGAAGCCAATGGTCCACAGGAACGTGACATGCTGTGGGACACCATGGCCCTGCCTTTCGTGGCCAAACTACCCAAGGCCAGCATGGGCGAAGGTGTGTGGTTGATCGAGTCCCGGGCCGACTGGCTTAAGTATTGTGATCGCACAGATGTTCTCTACGTGCAGGAATACCTTCCGATTGACCGGGATGTGCGGGTGGTTGTGGTGGGTGATCGAGTGGTGACCGCCTACTGGCGTACCCAGGCGGAGCAGGGGTTCTACAACAACGTCGCCAGGGGTGGCCAGATTGTGACTGGCGATGTGCCAGCGGCGGCTACCGATCTGGCCCTGCGCCTGGCCCGGGAACTGGAAGTAGACCATGCCGGTTTTGATATCGCCCTGGTGGAAGGCTATCCCTATGTGCTGGAATTCAACCGTCTGTTCGGCAATCAGGGCCTGGGTCAGGGCAGTGACCTGAAAGACGCCATACTGGATTATCTGCAGCGCCAGAGCCGGCCCCAGGACCCGGATGGCCCCACTGAGCCAACGCCGTTGTGGCCAGTAGCGGTGTGACACAAAATGCTGTGCCATAGGTCCGGTTTCGGTCGCCGGATTTATGGGTATATATGCGCATTTGCGGTGATCGGAAAAAGGCCCGATGATCGCGCCATTCACGGGTAACACAGCCAGTCTGTGCTACCCTTTTTTATGCCCGTTTACCCTGTGGAGGGACACACCACCCATGATCCAGACGCCTAACGCCGATATCGCCGACTACTACAGTGCCGAGACTTTCAAGCGGATCAAGGACTTTGCCGACGGCAAGGAAACCCCGTTTGTGGTGATCGACACCCAGACCATTGACCGTCAGTACGAAGAGCTGGTGGAAGGGTTTCCTTACGCCAAGGTCTATTATGCGGTGAAGGCCAACCCGGCCCCGCAGATTCTGAACATGCTGCGGGACAAAGGCGCGAATTTTGATATCGCTTCGGTGTATGAACTGGACAAGGTGATGGCCCTGGGTGTGACCGGCGACCGCATCAGTTACGGCAACACCATCAAGAAGGCGAAAGACATTCGCACCTTTTACGAAAAGGGTGTGCGCCTGTATGCCACGGATTCCGAGGCAGACCTGCGCAACATTGCCAAGGCTGCCCCGGGCTCAAAAGTGTATGTGCGTATTCTGACTGAAGGCACCCTGACCGCCGACTGGCCGTTGTCCCGCAAGTTTGGCTGCCAGACCGATATGGCCATGGATCTGCTGATCCTGGCTCGTGATCTGGGCCTGGTGCCCTATGGTGTGTCGTTCCACGTCGGTTCCCAGCAGCGCGAAATCGGTGCCTGGGACGCCGCCCTGAACAAGGTAAAGGTGATTTTCGAGCGCCTTAAGGAAGAAGACGGCATTGAGCTGAAGATGATCAACATGGGCGGTGGTTTCCCGGCCAACTACATTACACGGACCAATGAACTGGGGGTGTATGCGGAGGAGATTGCCCGTTTCCTGCACGAGGACTTTGGTGACGACCTGCCCGAGATCATCATCGAGCCGGGGCGATCGCTGATTTCCAATGCCGGTGTGTTGGTGAGTGAGGTGGTGTTGATTTCACGGAAATCCCGCACTGCCCTGCACCGCTGGGTGTTCACCGATGTCGGCAAGTTTTCCGGGCTGATCGAGACCCTGGACGAGTCCATCAAGTTTCCGATCTGGACCGAGAAGAGCGGTGAAGGTGAGGATTGTGTGATCGCCGGGCCGACCTGTGACAGTGCCGATATCATGTACGAGCATCACAAGTACCCGCTGCCGCTGAATCTGGCGATCGGAGACCGGATGTACTGGCTGTCGACCGGGGCCTATACCACCACCTACAGCGCCATTGAATTCAACGGGTTTCCTCCGTTGAAGGACTACTATATCTGACCGTGAGTTAGTGCAGTATTTCAGGAAGGATCAGCTTTCGGGCTGATCCTTTTTTCGTTTCAGGTCCAGGGTAAACGCCAGAGGCAACACCAGCAGGCTGTAGGCCACCATGGTCATCACTGCATGACGGGTGTCGCCGGTCCAGTCGGCGAGCAGGCCGCCGAGCATGGGTACCGAGAAGGCCATGGTATAGCCCACCAGGAAGGTGCCGGCAGACAGCCGTCCGGTTTCGGCGGAGTTCACCAGTAATGGCGGCAGCGCCACTAGCAGGATCAGCAGAATGCCGGCCACGAAACTCATCAGCGTGGCGCTGGCAATGAACCACCAGCCTTCGAGCACCAGAGTGCCGGCGGTACCGGCAATGCTGAGAACTGCCATGACGACAATGAAGGTACGGCGGCCGACCCAGGCCCGTGCCATTTTCAGCATCACCAGGGACGCAAAGACTTGGGCGATGTTGTACCAGAACAGGGCCTCGGACAGCATGCCGATACGCCCCTGTTGTTCCAGCAGGTTACCCATGTAGGCGTTGAGGCCGAAGAACATGGAGCCGGAAAGCCCCAGCAGCAGGCCCAGGCGCAAGGTGAGCGGGTTTTTCCAGTCGGGCAGCCAGGCGGCTTTGCGTGCGGGCCGGGCCAGGTCCCGTTTGGGCAGAAACAGGGCGGCGGCCACCAGCAGTGCCGGCAGCGACCAGGCCAGCATGGTGGCGCGCCAGCTGTTGTCCAGCAAAGGCATGAGAACCGGCAGGGTAATACCGGCACCGATGAATTCGCCCATGAGCATGCCGTTCATGTATATGGCCGAGCCCAGGGCAATGTGGTGGGGTTCCAGCCAGCGCGGCAGCAGGGCTGGCAGTGCCGGTTGCATCATCGCCACACCCAGGCCCATGACGGCGCTGGCTATCATCAGGGTGAAGGTGTCCGGTACCAGACCACGGCCGGCTGAGCCGATCACCATGATCACCATGGCCAGCGCCAGGGTGTTTCTAGGGCCAATGCGGGAGATGGCCAGTGAACCAGGCATGGCGCCAATGGCCAGCATCAGGATGGGCAGTGTGGTCAGGGCGCCGGTCAATGCCTGGGTCAGGGCCAGCTCATCACCAATGAAGGGCGCCAGCGGCGGGGCCACCAGCACAGGTATACGCAGGTAAACACCGGCCAGCCAAAGCAACACCGCCACCGGCAGCAATCGGGCTGGCGGTGGCGGTGTGGTCGCGGCGGTTTGAAATGCCACGGCGGAGCGAATCAGTCTTCGCTGGTATCCGGCAGGTAAGCACCGTCTTCGTCGTGCACTTCCCGGCCGGTCACCGGCGGGTTGAAGGCGCAGATCAGGCGCATGTCTTCAGTGCCGCCGTACAGGGTGTGACGGTCGTGCTTGTCGAGGGCGTACAGAGTGCCATCGGTGATTTCGTGCACTTCGCCGGTGGCGAGATCCTTGATGCGGCCGTTACCCGCCACGCAGTAAACCGCTTCCAGGTGGTGCTTGTACCAGAAGGTGTGCTCGGAACCGGCCTTGATAATGGTTTCGTGGAAGGAGAAGCCCATGCCATCCTTCTTCAGCAACAGGCGGCGGCTGGTCCACTGCTTGTCGCTGACTTCACGCTCGGTACCGATAATGTCTTGCACTCGTACGATTTTCATTCGCATTCCTCATTTTGTGATGGAATAGCCATACAGTATAAACATGCGGCTCAGGCTCGATTCAACCGCCAGTCGTCGTAAGCGGCCATGGCGCGCTCGATGGCGGCGGCAAAATGTTCCCGCTGCTGATGGGCCAAAGGCCGCTGTTTCCGGCACCGATCAAAGGCTTTCTGGATTTCCCGTCGACTGGTTTTGTCGAGCTGGTCCAGCCAGTGGTGGTCGGCCGGTTCCAACTCCAGCAGGTCTCGCCCGGCGTGGTTCCGCTGGCTGATATGCCACCAGTGATCCACCGCCCGCCCTAACACAACATAGCCGAACTGGCTGTCCTGTACAGGCCCGAAGCTGGCGGTTTTCAGGCCGTCCTTCATGGGCCCGATGCTCAGTGCCGGCAAAACCAGGCGATCGCCATAGAAGTAACTGCCGGCAGCGCCAATCAGCCCCCCGAGCAGGGCGCCAGTGCCCAGCGACGAGCCAAACGTTACGGCATCAATGCCGGCACCACTCACCGCTCCGGCGCCAAAGCCCGCGGTGGCCAGATAGCGCTTGCTTACCGCCCAGTGTTTGCGGGTGTCCTCGGAAAACAGATCGTGCTGGCTGTGCCACTGCAGTTCCGCTTCCTGGCGCCGGATGCGCTGATGCTGGTACAGGTGCTCGATGTCGATCCTGAGGGTCTGTTCCCGCTGGCGTTGGTGCCGGTACCAGCGATCCCGCAGGGTCTCGGCGAGGCTGGCATCGCTGGTTTCGGCGATCTGGTTGAGCGTTAGTGTGCGTCGTTCCTGGTAGGACATCAGGTCTTCCAGGGCTCTGGCAAACAGGCCCGCCGCCTGGAGCCGGCGCTGGCGGCGCTGTTCGGACAGGAACCGGGTGGCCCGTTCCAGCGGTGCTTCCCAGTCCGGTTCCAGCTGGCCGAAAGCCCGTAACAGGCTCAGATGTTGCTCAAACGGGGCGCGAACAGCGTCGAACTTGCGGACAACCTGAAAGAACTGGCCCAGTGCGGCCTGCCAGGTGTTACTGTAATCGTCCTCACCGATACTGTTGATCAGCGCCAGGCTCGGACGCCCGGTCCAGCGCAGAATGGTCATCTCCGCCTCGTGCTCGGCACTGTAGGGAACCGAGCCATCCACCACGTAGATGATCCCGGCGCCTTCCACGATCGGTGCCAGCAACTCACATTCATCGACAAACCGGTCGTCGCCCCGGTGCTGGAGCACAAAAGCCCGCACGGTTTCCGGGTGATCCGAGGCGGAAATGCTGTGGGCTTCCAGCCACTGCAACACACGCCTTGGGCGCTGGAAGCCCGGGGTATCCACCAGGGTGTAGAGTTTCCGGCCGTCAACGGTCAGCGGATAATCCTGCCGGGCCCGGGTGGTACCGGGTTCCAGGGCAATGGCGATGGCATCGTTCTGGGACAGGGTGGCGACGACACTGGATTTGCCCTTGTTAGGGTGGCCGACCACGGCGAATACCGGAGCTTTGGTCATGGCTGTGCCCTCCCGGCCAGATAGGGGTTGGGCTCGCTGGTCGGTGGCAAGGCCACCGAAGCAAAGCCCGGAGCCAGGCGTTCTGTAAACCGAAGCCAGGGCTGAACCAGGTGGGCCTGCGGTGGCTGGTTCGGATCGCTTGCCAGCGGAAGCAGGGTTACCCGGCTATTCGAGGGCCAGCGCTCCCGGGCGGTCTCCAGAAAATCGTGCAGCTCGCCGGTGGGCGGCTCCCAACTGCGGGTGACGACAATGACTGCCGGATGTTCCTGGCCGGCCAGATGGACGCTTACTTGTGCCAGTACGTCTTCATCCTGGGCCAGACTGGCCCGGCCTCCGGCCCGGAAAATTCGGCAATCCGGTGCCTGCAGGCGTTGGGGCAACTCCGGTTCGCCGGCACCGGCCCAGCAGATCATCAGCGGGGTGTCCGGCAGTTGGTCTGGCTGGGCCCGGGTGCGGGTGTCTGGCAGGTCGGCAGCATCGTTGTGGCTGCTACCGGTATCCAGGGTGGCGGTTTCCATCCGGTATAACAGAGCCTTCATGCCGGGATGGCCGGCCAGCAGCCGAGTGGCACGACGGCGTAGCAGGCTTTGGCTGAGAACCAGCAACAGCACGCGCGGTATCACCGTCCAGGTCAGCCATAACATAACCACGAAGGGCCACCACTGGCCCCAGCGTGAAGGCTCGACTCCGGTTGTGACAGTAGCGGCGCGAAAGAACCGGGTTACTTCCACCAGCTCCAGGGATGGCACGGCGGAAGGCCACAACCAGGACCAGGGCGCCGCCAGGGCGCTGACCAAATGGTGGTAGCCGGAAGCGGCGGTATCCAGAGTGGTGCTCCAGCCAAAGGCCAGGTCCTGGACCACCACCATGATCAGCAGCGTGGCCAGGCCGGCAAGACCAAAAGCAACGCCGCCGGCGTGGGCCGCCCGCGCCATCAGTAGTGGCTGGAGCCGGGCCCGGGTCGGGCTGGCGTGGTCCAGGTGCAGACGTTTCAGCAACCAGCGCCAGGGTTGCCAGCCGACTATGGCCTGTACCGTGGTGGCCAGTGCCAGCAGCAACTGGAACAGCACAAAGGTCAGAATCACGGTGATGTTGATGCGCTGGCCGCTGTCATAGAACAGTAGACCCAGCATGGTCACGATGCCCATCAGGCAACCGGCACCTGTGAAGCCGCTGGTTGCCCGGCGCCAGAGTTTCAGTTCCCGACGGCCAGCCGTCATGGTGCCGCCGGGGCCGGACAGTCGATCCATGTGTGCCAGCCAGCGCGAAGGGCTGGGCTTTATTCCCTGCTGTTCGCAGTCCAGAGCAAAGCGCCGATCCCGGCGGTGGAGAAAGGCGGGGGGCTGATCCCTGTCCCGCTGGATGCGGTCGTCAAAATCCAGCAGCAGACGAAGGGGGTTCGGGCTCATTCAGTGTCCTGATGCAAGTTCGGTCGTGGGTGCTTTGCTGTTAGCATATAGGCAATTACGATCCTGATACCAGCCAATGGACGCGCCATGCCCCATCACCTGATGAATCTGCGCCATGTACCCGACGACGAGGCCGACGAGATCCGGGCTCTGTTTGAGGAGCATGGGGTGCGCTACTACGAGACCCCGCCCAGCCGCTGGGGCATCAGCATGGGCGGCTTCTGGGTTCACGATGCGGAGGAGGCGGCCCGCGCGAAGGCGTTGCTGGATGAGTATCAGCGCCAGCGTTTCGAGAGGCAGCGCCAGGCCTATGAGCAAGGCCTGGCCCGCGGCGAAATCGGTGGTATCGGCTCCATGTTTCGACGCTATCCGCTGCGGACTCTGGCGGCCTGCCTGGCCATCGCTGCAATTGCGGCAATCAGCTTGCTGCCCTTTGTCCGAATAGGCTAGTTTCGCTGCCCGTTGTCTGGTTTTTCAGACAGTGTTCGGTCTGCCGGACAGTCTGCGGCCAGCGGCGATGCTGCGCGCGTGCCATGCCATTGCACGCGCAACCGCTGTCCGGAATTCCGGAATAGCCCCCTCTCAAGTGCCAGTAATTTTTCATTTTTCTAAATATATTCATGGTCTTGTCCGGTTGGCACAGGATCCGCATGGGCCGTGGCGCCCATGGGGCCGATTCAACAACAACAAACAAGGACCGACCATGAAACGAATGATGCTCTGCACCCTGATAGGTGCTGCCACGGTAACGCTCACTGCCTGCAAGAAGGACGAGGTGTTCAACTCCTTGCCTGATTTCCTGGTGAGCGATGTCCAGCAGTTTGCTTACGATGGCAATACCGATGATCTTCTTACCGCTGGCCTGGGGCCGGAGGGTCTGGCCAGTGCCACACCACCGGCGTTTGTCGATGCCCTGAATCCGACACCGGCAGAGTTGCGCCGGCTGGCCATCTACAACAATTACCGGGCGCTGGTGGATACCGCACCCGGCGGAGGTTATGGCAGCCTGTTTGGCCCGGCCGTGGGTAACGCCAGTGGCCGAATTCCGGGCCAGGAATTCATTGCCCTGATGCAGGTGCCGGGCGCCACTGTGCCGGTGACGGTAATGGCCCAGGTGCCCGACAGCTTTGATCCGGATTTTCCGTGCATGGTAACCGCGCCCTCCTCGGGTTCCCGCGGGATCTACGGCGCCATTGGCACCGCCGGGGAGTGGGGCCTGAAAAAGGGCTGCGCAGTGGTTTATACCGATAAAGGCACCGGTACCGGCGCCCATAACCTCGCCACAAACACCGCCCAGTCCGTGAACGGAACACTCACCATGGAACCTGAAGAAGCCTTGTTCCGGGCAGATCTGGACGCTCAGAGCCGGGATGATTTCAATAGCCAGTGGCCGGATCGCTTCGCCTGGAAACACGCCCATTCCAAACAGAACCCGGAGGCAGACTGGGGCCGGCATGTGTTGCAATCCATTGAGTTCGGCTTCTATGTGCTGAACACACTCCATGGCCGGGAACTGGGTAATGGTGAAAATCTCCGAACTATCAACCCGAGGAACACCCTGGTGATTGCCTCCAGTGTTTCCAACGGCGGCGGAGCCTCGGTGCGGGCGGCGGAACAGGATGAGAAAGGTCTGATTGATGGTGTGGCGGTGTCTGAGCCCAATGTGAATCCCCTTGTGGACCGGAGTTTCAGCATTCGTCAGGGCAATGGCCCTGCACTGACGGAACACAGCCGCAGCCTGCTGGATTACACCACCGCGCTGGCGGTGTACCAGGGTTGTGCCAACCAGGCCCCCGGCATCCGCGATCTCGCCCCCCTGAACGGCGTGTTCAACCCGCCGGTGACTGGCCAGAGCATCTGCCACTCCCTGTTCAATAAGGGGCTGGTGTCGGGCGCTACTCAGGATGACTGGGCCCTCGATGCGCAACGGATCCTGAACGAGGACTTCGGGGTGCAGCCGGAGCAGAACCTGCTGGCGCCGGTGCATTTTGGCCTGGCGGTCGCCCAGAGCATTGCCATGACCTACGCCAATGCATACGGCCGCGCGGGTGTTGAAGACAGAGTGTGTGGCCTGAGCCTGGCGGCGACCGGCAGTGCCGGGGCAGTGGTGCCACTGATGCCTGCGGCCGAGGCGGCGCTGTTTGCAGCGAGTAACGGCATTCCGCCCTCGGCTGGTGTCAACCTGGTCTACGACGACGCTGAGGGCCAGCCCACGAACCTTGCCGTTAGCGCTTCGCCCAGTTCCAGCCAGGTGGATTACGGGCTGGATGCCCTGTTGTGCCTGAGAAGTCTTGCCGAAGGCAGGGATGTGGTGACCGGCGAGCCCCTCGAGGGCGATCGGGCCGAGCTGCATGAAGCCATTAGCCGTGGCATTTCAGCGGTGCGGGCCAGCGGAGACCTGCAGCGCAAGCCGACGGTGTTTGTCACCGGGCGGGCCGATGCCATCCTGCCCATCAACCACACCTCCCGGCCCTATGTCGGCCTGAACCAGGCAGTGGAAGGCCGCCACAGCAACCTGCGCTATTACGAAATACTCAACGCCCATCACCTGGACGTGCTCAACGGCTTTCCGGGCATCGGTGACCGCTATGTGCCGTTGCATCACTACTACTTCCAGGCACTGGATCTGGTGTGGGCCCATCTCGTCGAGAAGCAGCCGCTGCCGCCCAGTCAGGTGGTGCGCACGGTGCCCCGGGGCAGCCTGACCACGCCCCTGACCCTGGCGAACCTGCCGCCCATTCAATCCGAACCGGCGGAAGCGGACCGGATTGTCTTCACCGGTAACCAGTTGCAGATCCCGGACTGATTACCGACGGTTGAAATGCCACCTTTGGAGGTTTGCCCCCGCACCGGGGGCTTCCTATACTCCCGTGACGGCGTCCGGAAATCCGGACGCCCAAGGATTGCCCATGAAACCATCCCCACCCGTGAGCACGCGGACTATGAGCGAGTTGTTTACCAACAAGAACAAGAGCGGCCTGACCCGTGACCTGATCGAAGCCCTGTTCCCGATGTTTGAGGAGGCCAGTGCCGGTGCCATCGCTGTTGACCGTGAGACCAACATCACCTGGATCAACAGCAGCTATTCCCAGCTGCTGGGCCTGGTGGACCCTTCCCACGCCATTGGCAAACCGGTGCGCAAGGTGATTCCGCAGACCCGGATGCCTGAGGTGGTGGAAACCGGGAAGCCCCTGCTGTTGGACATCATGGAACACAACAAGCAGCAACTGGTGGTCACCCGACTGCCGTATTACGACGATCAGGGCGGCATTGTCGGTGCCGTGGCCTTCGTGCTCTATGATGATCTGCAACCGCTGACGCCGCTGGTGTCCAAATACCGGCGCCTGCACCGGGATCTGGCGGCGGCCCGCAAGGCACTGGCGAAGAAAAGCCGGGGCACCCGCTACAGTCTGGGCGATTTTGTCGGTGGCAGTCCGGCGGCCCTTGAGGTGAAGCGCCGGGCGCGACTGGCGGCAGGCCGGGACATGCCGGTACTGCTGCTGGGGGAAACCGGCACCGGCAAAGAGGTGCTGGCCCAGGCTATCCATGCGGTGTCGCCCCGGGCGGACAAGCCGTTTGTTGGTGTGAACGTGGCGGCGGTGCCGGAAAACCTGCTGGAGGCGGAATTCTTCGGTGTCGCCCCGGGCGCTTACACCGGTGCCGACCGTCGTACCCGGGAGGGCAAGTTCCAACTGGCCAACGGCGGTACGCTGTTTCTGGATGAGGTGGGGGATATGCCGCTGCCCCTGCAGGCCAAGCTGTTGCGGGCATTGCAGGAGGGCGAGATCGAGGCCCTGGGTTCGAACACGGTGACGACGGTGGATGTGAGAGTGATTGCGGCCACCAGTCGCAACCTGGAGGCCATGATTGCGGAAGGCAGCTTCCGCTCGGATCTTTATTACCGGCTGAATGTGCTGGAGATCAATATCCCACCCCTGCGGGACCGATTGGCCGATCTGGGTGTGCTCTGCGAAGCCCTGCTGGGTGAAATCTGCGAGGGTCAGGACATGCGTGGCGAGATTACCGATGCCGGCGTCGCGGCGCTGGGCAGTTACGACTGGCCGGGCAACATCCGGGAATTGCGCAACGTGCTGGAGCGGGCCCTGACCATGAGTGAGGATGGCGATTTACTGGATGCGGACGCGATCTTTAAAGTGCTGCCCCGTGCTGGCCAGCGTCTGGTCTCGCCGGTGCCCGCTCGCTCTGTGCGTCCGCTGGCCCGCATTGTGGCTGAGGCTGAAGCCCAGGCCATTGAAGAGGCCCTGGTGACCTGCCGTGGCAACCGGACCAAGGCTGCCCGGCTGTTGGGGATTTCCCGTTCCGTGCTCTACGAGAAGTTGGCCAGATTGTCCTGATTTCCGGACGGCTGTCCCGTTACCCGTACAATCACCTACGACCATTGTCGATGAGTGTCCGGATTTCCGGACAGCTGCCTTGACTCCAGAACTGCCTGAAATATCTATCTGCATGAAATAAAAGGCATTATCGGCTGTGGCACGGTGTCTGCTATAGCCTGTTTGCAGGACGTCAGAACAACGCAAGAAAACAAAGCTGGCGCAAACTCGTTGGACCCGACCCAAAGTCAGCTATGGTTTCCTGCGTTGTCTGATCAATTTCAGACGTAGCCCGCCGGCAAGAACCGGTGGCTGTACGACAACAACAAAAAGGATCCATTTCATGTCGATCAAGCATAAGCTTTCAAAACTGACCTATGGCATTACCGCCGCCGCGGTTATCACCGGTGGTCTGGCCAGTGCGGACGCCGTGGCCGCAGAGAAGGTTCGCTGGCAGGTTCCTCTGGCGTTTCCATCCCATCTCGTGGGTCTGACCACACCGGTCAAGCACCTTACCGAGAATCTCAAGAATATCTCCGGTGGCGATATCCAGCTGCGTTATTACGAGCCGGGCGAACTGGTGCCGCCGTTCGAAATCATGGACGCCGTTGGCAGTGGCAAATACCCCGCCGGTTACACCTGGGTCGGCTATGACCAGGGCACCATTGCTTCGTTGCCGCTGTATTCCGGCGCACCCTTCAACATGGAGCCACCGGCGTATCTGGCCTGGTACTACGAGGGCGATGGCCGCGAGCTGCTGGAAGAAATCTACGCGGAGCGCAACATCCACCCGATGCTGTGTTCCATCATCGGCCCGGAAGGCGCTGGCTGGTTCGCGCAGCCCATCGAGGGCATGGACGACTTTGACGGCCTGAAGATCCGCTTTGCCGGCATTGGCGGCAAGGTCCTGGAGAAGCTGGGCGCATCGGTAACCATGGTGCCGGGTGGCGAGATCTACCAGGCCCTGGAGCGCAAGACCATTGATGCCACCGAGTTCTCCCAGCCGGCCATCGACAAGATGCTGGGCCTGGATCAGATCATCAAGAACTACATCATGCCTGGCTGGCACCAGACCCTGACCACCTCGCACCTGCTGGTCAACAAGGACACCTGGGACAAGCTGGAGCCGCAAACCCGTGCCCTCATCGAAATGGGCTGTGAGTCGGCCACTCTCAAGGGGTTTGCCGAGAGCGAGTGGGCCCAGCCAACCGCCCTGCGTGACTATGAGAAAGAAGGCGTAACCGCCCAGACCCTGCCGGAGCCTGTCCTGCGGGAGCTGCAGAAGGTCACCAACGAGGTGCTGGACGAAATCGCCGCCAAGGACGAAATGTTCAAGCGCGTTCTCACCAGCCAGCGTGAGTTCATGGAACATCACTCAATCTGGCACTCCAAGGGCTACCTGCCCCGGGATTTCTACCAGTACGACTGATCAGCGGATGATGATCATGGCAGGCGGCGTTGATACCGCCTGCATTCCCTCTCTGCATCCGGACTATTCGAGGTTGTTGTGACTGATACCAATGTCTCCGGGGGTGAGCAGTCCCCGGCACCGGGCGAGGATTTTCTGCCCACCAACGCCCTGGCCTGGCGCCTGGATCGCCTGGTGGTGGCGGTCGGCCGTTTTGCTTCCTGGCTGTGGATCGGTGTACTGGTGGTGGTGCTTATCAACGTGTTTTCACGATACGTGCTGTCTCAGGGTTCCATTGCACTGGAAGAGCTGTCCTGGCACCTGTTCGGCACTGCCACCATGCTGACCCTGGGCTACGCCGTGGTGCGTGACGACCACGTGCGGGTCGACGTGCTGAAAGAAAAGTTCCCGCCCCGGGCCCAGGCCGTCATTGAATTGCTGGGCATTGCCCTGCTTGCGCTGCCGGTGATCTACCTAATGGTGGAAGTGCTGGTGCCCTACGCCTGGAAAGCCTGGACCTACAGCGAGCGTTCCCAGGCCCCGAGTGGTCTGCCGTACCGGTTCATTTTCAAAAGCATGCTGCCGCTGGGACTGATCTTCGTGATGATCGCGCTGTTCTCCCGGTTCCTGCGTTGCGCCACGTTCCTGTTCGGGTTCCCCCGGGCCGTAACGCCCCCTGAAGACGATCGCCGGTCTACCGGCCATCCCAATCCCTGAATCACGAGGCAGACGTCATGGGTGTAGAAGCGATTCTTGTTATCGCCATGTTCGCCAGCTTCATGGTGCTCCTGCTGCTGGGGTTCCCGGTAGCCTGGTCACTGGCGGGTATTGGTCTTGTGTTCGCCATTGTCGGACACGTGATGGTGGAGTATTTCGACTCCCCGCTCTGGTTTACCTGGCAAGGCACCATGGGGGTGCTGGATGCCAGAATCTACGGCATTGTCGCCAATGAATTGATGGTGGCGCTGCCGATGTTCATTTTCATGGGCATCATGCTGGACCGCTCCGGCATTGCCGAGAAACTGATGCACAGCCTGGTGCGGGTGCTTGGCCCGCTGCGTGGCGGTTATGCCATCACCGTGGTGATTGTCGGCGTGCTGCTGGCCGCCTCCACCGGTATTGTCGGGGCCTCCGTGGTCTTGCTGGGCATGTTGTCCCTGGGGCCGATGATGCAGGCCAACTACAACAAATCCCTGGCCGTGGGCACGGCCTGTTCCGTGGGTACCCTGGGTATCCTGGTGCCACCCAGTATCATGCTGGTGCTGATGGCGGATCGCCTGGGTACCTCAGATGCCTCGGTTGGCAAACTGTTCATGGGGGCGCTGATTCCGGGCATCATGCTCGGGGCCATGTACATCCTGTACATTCTGATAGCGTCGTTCCTGAAAAAAGACCTGGCGCCTGCGCCGAAGAACCGGGAGCCGCTGGATGCTCGGGCCTGGCTGGATGTGCTGAAGGCGGTGCTGCCACCGATGGCCCTGATCATTGCCGTATTGGGCTCGATTTTCTTCGGCATTGCCACTACCACAGAAGCCTCGGCCGTGGGTGCCGGTGGCGCCATGTTGATGGCCTTTGTCAGCAAGCGCCTGGACATGGCCACCCTGAAAGAATCCCTGTACCAGACCAGCCGCACCTCGGCCTTCATCTTCGGCATCTTTATCGGTGCCACGGTGTTTGCCTCGGTGCTGCGTGGCCTGGGTGGTGACGAGGTGATTGAAAGCGCCATTACCGGGCTGCCTTTCGGTACCACCGGGGTCCTGCTGACGGTGCTGTTCATCACCTTCCTGCTCGGTTTCTTCCTGGACTGGGTGGAAATCACCCTGATCATTCTGCCGCTGGTGGCGCCGGTGCTGTTCAAGATGGGCGTGGAGCCGGTGTGGTTTGCCATCATGTTCGCCATCTGCCTGCAGACCTCGTTCCTGACGCCACCGGTGGGTTTCTCACTGTTCTATATCAAGGGCGTGTGCCCGCCGGGCATCACCACACGGCATATCTATCTGGGCGTACTTCCGTTTATTGCTCTGCAGTTGCTGGCGCTGGCCCTGGTGTTCTGGTTCGAGCCGCTGGCCACCTGGCTGCCCAACGAGGTATACGGAGGGGGCTGACCGGCCCTCCTTGCGGATTCCAATAACAATTCCAACCCTGAAAGGAGACTGTGACCATGCGTCTTCACAATCAAGTTGCCCTGATTACCGGCGCCGGCCGGGGCATTGGCCGCGCCATTGCTGAACATTACGCCCGCGAAGGGGCCCGGGTGGCGGTGGCAGACCTGACCCTCGAAAGCGCCGCCGACACCGTGGCAGCCATTGAACAGGCCGGCGGCACGGCCCTGGCCCTGGCCATGGATGTCACCGACGAACAGGCGGTTGACCAGGGCGTGGCTACCATCGTTCAACACTGGGGCAGGCTCGATGTCGCCCTGGCCAATGCCGGTATCCAGCATATCGACCCGGTGCACAAGCTGGCCTATGCCGACTGGAGCAAGGTGATGAACGTGCACCTGGACGGCGCCTTCCTGGTGACCCGGGCGGCCCTGCGCCAGATGTACGCCCAAGGTGGGGGTACTATGCTCTATATGGGCTCGGTACACTCGGTGGAAGCTTCGCCCCTGAAAGCACCCTATGTCGCCGCCAAGCACGGCATGCTGGGCCTGTGCCGGGCGGTGGCGAAAGAAGGTGCGGAGCACGGGGTGCGCAGCAACATTATCTGCCCCGGCTTTGTGCGCACACCGCTGGTGGACAAGCAGATACCGGAGCAGGCCAAAGAGCTGGGCATTTCCGAAGAAGAAGTGATCAGCAAGGTCATGCTCAAGAACACCGTGGACGGGAAGTTCACCACCCTGGAAGACGTATCAGAACTGGCGGTGCATCTGGCAGCCTTCCCGTCCGCTGCCCTGACCGGCCAGTCGATCGTGGTCAGCCACGGCTGGCATATGCAGTAATTTTCTGGAGAGACGGATGAGCAACACAGAACAATCACCGGTTGTCTGGACCCCGGACCAGGACACCCTCACCCGTTCCCGCATGGGCCAGTTCAAGGCCTGGCTGGAGCAACAGGGCTTTGGCCCCTTTGATGATTACCACGCCCTGCACCAGTGGTCGATTACCGAACTGGACACCTTCTGGCAGAAGGTCTGGGACTACTGCGGCCTGGTCTGCGAGACACCGGCCAAACAGGTGCTTGGCAACCGGGAAATGCCCGGTGCGGAATGGTTCCCGGGCATGAAACTGAATTTTGCCGCCAACCTGCTGCGGCTGGCGGACGGCGACCATGCTGATAGAGAAGCGGTGGTGGCCTACTGTGAAACCCGCCCGGTACTGCGCAAGACCTACGCCGAACTGAAAGCCGACGCCGGTGCTCTGGAAGCCTTCCTGCGCAGCAAGGGCATTGCCAAGGGCGACCGGGTGGCGGGTGTGGTCACCAATGGCTATGAAGCCCTGGTGGGCATGCTGGCGGCTACCAGCCTGGGCGCGATCTGGAGCTCCGCATCACCGGACTTCGGCATCGGCGCCATCAACGACCGCTTCGGCCAGATCGAGCCCTCAGCCCTCATTGTGGTCAACGGCTACGGTTATGGCGGCAAAGTGTTCGCGCGCCAGGCCGACTTCGCCGAGCTGATCGCGGGCCTGCCCTCCCTGAAGGTGGTGGTCAGCATTGCCCAACTGCCCGATGAAGCACCGATCTCCGGCGAACTGGTTACCACCTGGGATGAGGCCCTGAAAGCCGGTGAAGGCGAGGCTCCCTCGTTCACCCCGGTCGATCCGGATCACCCGGTGTACATCCTCTATTCCTCGGGCACCACCGGCAAACCCAAGTGCATCGTGCACGGTACTGCCGGCTTGCTGGTTAACCACGCCAAGGAACTGATGCTCCATGGTGATGTTGGCCCGGAAGACCGCTTCCTGTACTTCACCACCTGCGGCTGGATGATGTGGAACTGGCAGGCCTCTGCCCTGATGACCGGCGCCGCCGTAATCACCGTCGACGGCTCCCCGGGTTACCCGAGTCTGAATTTCCTGTGGGAAACCGTAGCGAAAGAACGGGTCACCCACTACGGCACCAGCGCCCGTTTCATCGCCGGCTGCCGCAAAGCTGAACTGCAACCGGCGAAAAACCTGGACCAGAGCCACCTGCGCGTGGTGTTCTCCACCGGCTCCCCGCTGTTGCCGGAAGACTACGACTGGATCTATACCGACGGTGCTCCCAACGTATTGCTGGGCTCCATCGCCGGCGGCACCGACATCTGCGGCTGCTTTGTGGGATCAACACCACTGTTACCGGTGCGAAGAGGTGAAATCCAGTGCCGCTTCCTGGGCGTGGACGCGGTCGCCTACGGCGACGACGGCCAGCCGGTCAGCGAAGGCCGGGGCGAACTGGTCTGCCGCCAGCCGTTGCCCTCAATGCCGGTCAGCTTCTGGCAGGATCCAGACGGTGAACGCTATCGTGATGCCTACTTCAATACCTTCCCCGGCGTCTGGGCCCACGGCGACTTCATCGAATTCACCGAACATGGCGGCGCCATCATCTACGGCCGCTCCGACGCCACCCTCAACCCCGGCGGCGTGCGCATCGGCACCGCCGAAATCTATCGTCAGGTGGAAACCGTTGACGCGGTTAAAGACAGCCTCGTGGTCGGACGCCAGATCGACGGCGACGTGGAAGTGGTGCTGTTCGTGGTTCCGGCCGAAGGCCAGACTGTCACCGACGACCTGGTCAAAACCCTGAAAACCCGAATCCGCGAAGGCGCCAGCCCCCGACATGTGCCCAAACACATTGTCGAGGTGCCGGACATTCCCTACACCCGTAGCGGCAAAAAAGTGGAACTCGCGGTGGCCCGGCTGATCAACGGCTCCAGGAAAGCCGACAACCGGGATGCACTGGATAACCCGGAAGCGCTGGACCGGATTCGGGAACGTTTGGCGCAAGCAGGGTTGTTGCCCGACTGATTCTGGATAAAGGGGAATGTGAAGTGTGCCGATATGGGCTGTTTTGTCGACAAAACAGCCCATATTTGCGAACTCTGCGACGATGAAATTGGACTACCCGTACAGCGTTTGGGCGTGGCAGGGGGAGAGCTTTCCAAAACCTTGCGGAGCCATGGATGGCGGAGCAGAGCGTACAGGGAGGTATTCACAGCGTGTTTTGGAAAGCTCTCCCCCTGTCACGCTTACCCCTTACCTGATAAATGTTAGAAAGTTTCGTAAATTCCCGCCATTTCATCGTCCTGTCACGGAAGATCAGGCATTTTAAGTCCGTTCTTATACTAAGATCGTAACCAAAATTTTGTAAAAAATGCTATCTTAGTAGGTCTATCAAAAGTTCCGAATCAGTCACTGGCCCGACCGGACGTTCACAAGACGCCCGACCGCGCCATGACCGTCCTGAACCCACCCAATAGCCTGAGGACGAAAATGACATCATCCAAAGCCAAGATTGTCTACACGTTGACCGACGAGGCCCCCGCCCTCGCCACCCGGTCACTGCTTCCCATCCTGGAAACCTTCGCCAAGCCGGCTGGCATCGACTTCGAAACCAGCGACATCTCTCTCGCGGCGCGTATTCTGGCAGGCTTCCCGGACTACCTTGAGGAAGACCAGCGGGTTCCGGATGCCCTGGCTGAATTGGGTGAGTACACCAAGGATCCGGACGCCAACATCATCAAACTGCCGAACATCTCCGCCTCCATTCCCCAGCTGCGTGCCGCGATCAAAGAACTGAACGAGCAAGGCTACAAGGTGCCCGAGTACAAGGAGCACCCGGAGACCGACGAAGAGAAAGAAATTCACGCCCGTTACAGCAAGGTGCTGGGCAGTGCCGTTAACCCGGTACTGCGTGAAGGTAACTCCGATCGTCGCGCGCCGGCCGCGGTCAAGGCCTTCGCACGTAAGTACCCGCACACCATGGGCGAATGGAGCCCGGCCTCGCGTACCCACGTGGCGCACATGCGCGGTGGCGACTTTTACTCCAGCGAGCAGTCCGTGACCCTGGACAAGGCCACCAACGCCCGCATCGTGTTCGAGAACAAAAAGGGCGAACAGACCGTTCTGAAATCCGACCTGCCGCTGCAGGAAGGCGAAGTGCTCGACGGTATGTTCATGAGCAAGAAGGCGCTGGTGAAGTTCTTCGAAGACGCCATTGCCGACTGTGAGAACACCGGCGTGATGTTCTCCCTGCACGTGAAAGCCACCATGATGAAAATCTCCCACCCGATCGTGTTCGGTCACGCGGTGAAGGTTTTCTACAAGGAGCTGTTCGACAAGTACGGTGAGCTGTTCCAGGAAATCGGTGTTAACCCGAACAACGGCCTGTCGTCCGTGATCGAGAAGATCAAGCAACTGCCGGAATCGAAGCAGGAGCAGATTCAGGAAGACCTGCACGCGTGCTACGAGCACCGTCCGGAAATCGCCATGGTCGATTCTGTTAAAGGGATCACCAACCTGCACGTGCCGAGCGATGTCATTGTCGACGCCTCCATGCCGGCGATGATCCGTAACTCCGGCAAGATGTGGGCCCGTGATGGCAAGCTGAAGGACACCAAGGCGGTGATGCCGGAGTCCACCTACGCCACCATCTACCAGGAAGTGATCAACTTCTGTAAGACCCACGGCGCGTTTGACCCCACCACCATGGGTACCGTTCCGAACGTGGGCCTGATGGCGCAGAAAGCCGAAGAGTACGGCTCTCACGACAAGACCTTCGAAATGAAGGAAGACGGTGTCGTGCGCGTTGTGGCCGAAGACGGCACTGTCCTGACCGAGCACAAGGTTGAGGAAGGCGATATCTGGCGTGCCTGCCAGACCAAGGATCTGCCGATCCGCGACTGGGTCAAGCTGGCGGTTAACCGTTCCCGCTCCAGCGGCATGCCGGCGGTATTCTGGCTGGACGATGAGCGTGCCCACGATGCCCAGCTGATCAAGAAGGTCAAAACCTACCTGGCTGAACTGGACACCGAAGGTCTGGACATTCGCATCATGTCTCCGGTTCGCGCCATTCGCTGGACCATGGAGCGTCTGATTCGCGGCCTGGACACCATCTCTGTCACCGGCAACGTGCTGCGTGACTACCTGACCGACCTGTTCCCGATCCTGGAGCTGGGCACCAGCGCCAAGATGCTGTCCATCGTGCCGCTGCTGAACGGCGGTGGTCTGTATGAGACCGGTGCCGGCGGTTCCGCGCCCAAGCACGTACAGCAGCTGATTCAGGAAAACCACCTGCGCTGGGATTCCCTGGGTGAGTTCCTGGCCACCGCGGTGTCTCTGGACGAGCTGGGCGAGAAGCAGAACAACGAGCGTGCCCGCCTGCTCGGCCAGACCATGGACAAGGCCACCGAGCGACTGCTGGAAAACAACCAGTCTCCGTCGCGGGTAACCGGCGAGCTGGACAACCGTGGTTCCCACTTCCACCTGGCCCGCTACTGGGCGGAAGAGCTCTCCAAACAGGATGAAGACAAGGAACTGAAAGAATTCTTCACCAAGCTGTCTGCCCAGTTGGAGGAGAACAAGGACAAGATCCTGGAAGAAATGACCGTGGTGCAGGGCCATCCGGCCGATATCGGTGGTTACTACCACCCGCCCATGGAGAAGGTGTGCGAGGTCATGCAGCCGAGCGCCACGTTCAACAAGATCCTGGCCGAGGCTCGGGATTCCGTGAAGTAAGGCCAGTGTTTCAGCCGGGCCATTGGCCCGGCATGAATCCCCGAAACCCGGTGCGCTTGAGGCTCACCGGGTTTTTTATTCGTCTGGCTCTTCCTGGTAGCCCTGTCCGGTTTCACCGGCCTTGCGTAGCTGAAGCAGCGTCATCGGCGGGCCGATTAACTCGAATAGCACCGTAGCGCCAATCACCAGCGGCAGAATGTAGCCAAGCTCCGGCAGCCGCTCGGTGGCCACCAGGGCGAGGCCAAGGGCAACGCCGGCCTGGGGCATCAGGCAGGCGCCGATACGCTGCCGGGTTTCCGGGGCGGAGCCGGCGAGCAGGCCGCCCAGGTAACCACCGGCCAGTCGGCCGCCAATGCGGGCCATTACATAGGCCAGGCCAAGCGCACCGAGGGTGGGGAGCGCCAGCCAGTCGAGCTGGTACCCGGCCATAAAGAAAAACAGTGCCAGGAAGGGCTCGGAAATGCCCTCGATGGAACGGAACGGCCGAACGTGATGTCGGGCTCGGTTCGCCACCACAATGCCCAGGGTCATGCAGGTCAGCAGGTACGACAGGCCAAACCAGCTGGCCAGCCCCGCCGCGACAAAGACAAACCCGGCGGATTCCAGCAGCATGGGTTCACCCGGCCGTAGCCGCCCGGTCAGCCAGACCATGGGAAACCCCAGTACCATACCCAGCAGCACCGAGCCTGCCACTTCCCAGAGCCCGTGCAACATGGCCGTGGGGCCGCTCAGGTCGCCGTTGCCCAGCAACAGACCGGCCGCCACCAACAGAACACTGAACAGAATGGCGCCCCAGGCATCGTCGATGGCGACCACCTGAAACACCAGCCGGGTGAGCGGGCCGTTGGCGCCCGCTTCGCGCAGGACATCCAGGGTCGCTGCCGGTGCCGTGGCGGTGGCAATGCCGCCCAGCAGCAGAGCCGCCGGCAGGTTGCCGGTGACGGCCCAGACCGCCAGGATGACCGCCACGGCGGTCAGCAACGTGACGGCCAGGCTGACAATCAGCGCTTCTTTTCCCTGCCTGAGATCCCGCGCCGACATTCGTTCTCCCAGCAGAAAACCCACCATCGCCAGGGTTAACTGGGTAATCAGGCTGAAGCTCTGGTCTGCGTTATCCGGCAGCAGGTCAAGCAAATCTGGTCCAGCCAGGGCGCCCAGCAACAGCAGCAGGGTCACCCGGGGCACGTGTACCTTCTGGCCCACGGCGTGCGCAGCGAGTGCCAGCAGCAGGGTGCTACCGATAAGGATCAGGTCGCTGGAGTGATTCACCCCCTTACTCCTGTTGCAGCAGAGCGAACCGGGCCTGGGTCAGTCGGGCCAGATCGGCGGGTGCCAGTTCGATTTCCAGGCCCCGTTTGCCGGCACTGACAAAGATCGTTTCGAAGTCCTCGGCAGACTGGTCGATGAAGGTTTTCAGAGGTTTTTTCTGGCCCAGGGGACTGACCCCACCCAGGACATAGCCGGTGGTGCGCTGCACCAGCTGTTTGTCGGCCATGAGTGCTTTCTTGGCACCGGCAGCCTTGGCAATCTGTTTCAGCCCGAGCATGGCGGTGACCGGTACGATGCCCACCGCCAGATCCTTGCCATCCAGGCTGACCACCAGGGTCTTGAACACCTGGGCCGGGTTTGCACCGATTTTTTCCGCCGCTTCCTCGCCATAACTTTCCGCAGCCGGATCGTGCTCGTACTCGTGGATGGTGTAGTTCACCCGGGCTTGTTTGGCGGCGTTGATTGCGGGGGTCATGACGGTTCCTGTCGGTTGGATCGAACGTAGCACCGATTAAAGCATGTGCCGCCAACGAGTTCATCCTTCCCGGAACACCGGCCAGCGTTCGGTAATGCCTCCCCTGACCGGATCAAAGACGGCCAGATCGCCGAATTGCAGGAATACCGATTCGCTCTGGTGCGGCCGAAGGAATACCCGGTCGCCCTCTGACAGGTCGAGCCCATCGGCGAAATTCAGCATTTCCTGATTACTGGATCGGCCATAAACCGGATTATCGGTTAATCCTGCCGGTGACACCGGCGTTGCCGGCCAGTAGCCGCCGTAGATGAAGGCCGTGCGGGCCCGGTTGGGGTTCCACAGCGCCTGCAGCCGGCCCAGCCCGGGTGCACCTGGAATCCGGGTGGTTTCCAGCAGCTTCAGGACCGGCGTGGCAATGAACACCGCGGGCCGGTGCTCAGCCAGTGTTGGCAGGTCGAAATCCGCGGGCATTACCAGGCCGGAACCGGCGGAGAGCTCATTCACGGGCAGCTCGCCGGACAGCCCGCGATAGAGCTGATAGGTGGTGGACCCCCCGGTGTTAAGTGTCAGGTCTGTCAGTGAGCGTCCCAGGTGTTGCTCGGCGGTGGACACGTAATCCTGATACCGCGCCATGGCCCGGTCCCGCAGCCAGGCCGCTGGCCCCGGTGCTTTCATGATATGAGGTTCGTAGCCCATGAACCCGCTGAAACTGAGCCAGGGCGAGCGTTCAATCATGGTGAGGACCCGAGCCAGGTCACCGGTGTCGGTAAACCCGCCACGATGCAGGCCAACATCGATCTCCAGGTTAATCCGCAGCCGGCGTTGTTGTGCCCGGGCGAAACCTTCATAGGCCTCAAGCCGCTGCCGGGAATCCACCAACCATTGCAGTTGCTGTTCTGGCCGGAAGCCGCTGGTACTGAATGTGAGCTGCTGGTAGAAACGGTCAACGGCGGCCACCGGAAGCGGCTTGCCCATCAGCACATCCGCCTGAGGCAGGGCCTCGGCCACGGTGTTGAGAAAGGGTTGGTGGAAAACCATCAGCCGGTTGCTGCCGGTGGCCGCCATGATTCGTTGCAGAAGCGGCAGTGACGGCAGTGATTTGACCACAATGCGGTAATGGTATTCGCCGTTCAGGTGGCTGTTCAGGGCCGACAGGTTGTGCTCCAGCCTGGCCTGATCCAGCACCAGCGTGGGGGTTGCCTGGCCGGCTTCAGTAAGGGCAACGTCCAGGGCCCGGAAATAGGGGTTATGTCCGTCCCGGCGGGCTTCTGGTCGCAGCCAGGCCAGGGAGCCGGCGGCACCCAGGGCGGTGGCGCCGAGCAGAAGCCGGCGGCGTTGTCGAACAAAGGCATCACTGTGGGCCATGGTTACGTTTTCTCCCCGGCCGTCTCGAACAGGCTGGCCAGGTAAGGATTGAGAAACCGCCCGCCCGGGTCCAGGCTGCGCCGCACCTCCAGAAAATCCTGCCACCTGGGATACAGGGCCCTGAAATCGCCGGACTTGAGGGTGTTGAGCTTGCCCCAGTGGGGCCGGCCGCCGTGCGGCAGCAAAATCGGCTCCAGCGCCGCGAACATGGGTTGATAGTCTTCCTCGAAGAATCGGTGTACCGCAATGGAGACGGAATCGCGCTGGTAAAACGGGCTGAGCCAGGCATCGTCGGCCTTCACAAAGCGAACCTCGAAAGGAAAGAACACCTCGGGAAACTGTGCTTCCACTACAGACACAATCTCCCGGAAGGCCGCCTGCCAGTTTTCCCGCGGCAAATGGTATTCCATTTCATTGAAACGGACATTGCGGTCGCTGGTGTAGTTCTGCCAGGACGCGGCCACTTTCACTTCTTTGTCGAGGGAGCGGATATAGCCGCCCAGAATCAGACGGCGTAACCGGGGCGACCAGGCCAGGTAGTCCCGCGCCCGTTGAAGATCCCGGGCGCCGTCGTTCTGGTCCAGCTGGGTGGTGGCCGATACCGGTTCGTCGGTCAGATCATGCTGGCTGGTAAAACCCATGCCGGAAAAAGGAATGTAATAGAACTCGTAGTTGCGATGCTGGTCGGCGCGGGCATCGGCAGCATCCAGAATGTCGTCCAGTGGCAGCCACTCGGTGGTCTTGCGCAACCGGTAAGGTCGGGTGTTCTGCAGGGTCACGTCGGTCACAATGCCCAGGCAGCCGAGGCCAACCCGGGCGGCGTGGAAAATCTCCGGGTGCTGTTGCCGGCTGCATTCCAGCAGTTCGCCCCCGGCGGTCATCAGCGTGAGGGCTTCGACATAGCCGGACAGGCTCATCAACCCGGCGCCGGTGCCGTGGGTCGCGGTGGCTAACAGCCCGCCCAATGCCTGTTGATCAATGTCCGGCATGTTGAACAATGCCTGGTTGATGGCGTCCAGCGGCCGGCCTACCTGCCCCAGCAGGGTTCCGGCAGCGATGCGGGCCTGGCACTGCTGATCATCGTGGCTCAGAACACCGATCATGCGCGCCAATGAGACCAGAATGCCGTCGGTGGGTACCAGGGCCGAGAATGAGTGCCCGGACCCCACGGGCCGTATGGTAGTCCCCGCATGGTCAGGGTTCTGCAGCAGATGCCGGAGCTCGTCAATGTTGGCCGGAGCAATCCGGTTTTCGGGCAGGCAGGTCTGGGAGCCGGACCAGTTTCGCCAGGGCAAAGGGCTTTGTGATGGCTCGCCCGCAGCCGGCAAGGCGCGCTCACTGGCGTTGGCACCGGTCAGATGGCTGGCGATGGCAGTGCTGACCAGTAACTGCAGGAAATGGCGCCGTTGCATCGTCAGTGCTCCTCCGTTTCGGCGGGTGTGGCCATAAAGCGAATCAACTGGCGGAACTGCTCTGCGTTGCAGTCCATACAGAGCCCGTAGGGTGGCATGCCACCGATGCCAGAGACCACGTTATCCACGAGGCTTTCCATGCCTTTGGCCAGCCTTGGCTGCCAGGCCTCGCCGTGGCCAGTCAAGGGGGCATCCGAGGTGCCGCGGGCGTGACAGGTCTGGCAGGATCGCTGGTAAACCGCGGCCAGTTCCGGGCTCGCCGGGCTGCTGTTGGCGGCATGGGCCTGAACGGCAGCGGATGGGCTGTGACCGCCATTACAGGCAGCCAGGCCGAGGGTAATGGTGGCCACAACGGCCCGAGGCAGATGCTGGTGCAATCTCATTCTTGTTATCCATAACGCGATTATGTGTCACGTTTAGTGTCATTGATCCCGACTGAAACTGCAAATCCTTCTCGACTCATGACCTGTAACTGTCTACTTTTTGTATAGGAATCTAGAGGCAACAAGGAAATTCGCATGGAGTCAGAACGGCCGGATTATCCGGGGTTGACCCGACTGAAGGGAAGCTACAGTCCGCTGAGACGGGCGCTGTGGGCAACTCTGGTGTATCTGATGGCCGGGCTTATCTGGATTGCCTTCTCGGATCGCATTGCCGAGCTCTGGTTTCCGGATCCCCGCATGTTGTCGTTGGTACAGACGTGGAAAGGATTTCTGTTTGTCGTGGTGACCAGCCTGGTGCTGTTCACGGTGATTCTGCGCCAGCTCCACAAGGATCGCCTGCTGCTGTCCCTGCAAGCCGACCAGCGCCGCGCCCTCCGCCGCCGTGAACGACAGCTGACGGTGCTGATGGATAACCTGCCGGGTATGGCCTACCGTTGCCTGCCCGACGAAGACTGGACCATGTTGTTCGTATCGGCCGGGTGTGCCGATCTCACGGGGTATCAACCTGATGAGCTGATTCGTAATCGAACCACCAGCTACGCGGCCCTTATGGATGAGGAAGATGCCGGACAGGTCGCGCAGGAAGTGGAAGCGGCGGTCCGCAAAGATGAGTCCTTTTCCGTCGAGTACGCCATTACCCGCAAGGACGGCCGGAAGATATGGGTCTGGGAGCGGGGCTGCGGTGTGCTGGATGATGACGGCACCATGGTGCTTGAGGGCATTATTCTGGATATTTCCGACCGAAAGCAGCTGGAAAACGAGCTCGAAGCACTGGCGACGCGGGACTCACTGACCGGCGTGCTCAACCGCCGGGAGTGCTCACGGGTGCTGATTGAAGAGCTGGAGCGGGCGCGTCGGTACAACCGTCCCCTCGCGTTATTGTGGATCGACTTTGACCACTTCAAGGAAATCAACGATACCTGGGGCCACGCTGCAGGGGATTCCGTGCTCTGTTCCATCAGCAGTCTGCTCGAGGACAGCGTTCGCAGCGTTGATACCCTGGGCCGTTTCGGGGGCGAGGAGTTTGTCCTTATTCTGCCGGAAATGGACGTTGCCGAAGCTGAGGAAACGGCTGAGCGTTTGCGCCAGCGTGTCTGCAATCAGCCGGTGGCCCTGGAATCCGGCCACAACATTCGATTGACCATCAGTATTGGCGTGGCGGTCTTTCCTGACCATGGCGATACCCTGGATGCACTTTGCGCTGCCGCCGACAAGGCGATGTATCGGGCCAAAAAACAGGGTCGGAACTGTATCGCCATGGCACAGGCGGTTCAGCCAGTCCATAATGGTTTCAGATAGTCACGTTTTCCGGCCCCGGTCGAAAAACCTCTGGAGCACCCACCAATAACAAGACTGATAAGGCGTTTATCATGCATTCACTCGCCCGCCGTGCCCTGCATACCTGTAATGTACCTCGGGACCTTACCCAGGTGACATTTTGCGACTCCGCCGGTGAACATCCGGATCGGGTCGGGCTCGACGGTAACGCCGCCGAAGCCGTCTGGCGTAGTGTTGAGGCCCTGTACAGAACGGGCGTGCATCCCGGTATTCAGTTGTCACTGCGTTATCGGGGTGAGCAGGTATTGCACCGGTCGATCGGACACGCCCGGGGTAATGGTCCTCACGATCCGGCCTCGTTGCCGCGCATTCCCATGACCACCGACACCCCGATCTGTTTCTTTTCCGCCTCCAAAGCAGTCACCGCGTTACTGATGCATATGTTGTCCGAGCAGGGGCTGGTCAACCTGATGGACCCGGTGTCCTACTATTGCCCGGAATTTGCGCGTAACGGCAAGCGCACGATTACCGTGCATCAGATTCTCTCCCACCGGGGCGGTATCCCCGCGATACCCCGGGAAACGCCGATCGACGTGCTTTGGGACCGCGACGAAATCTGGCGGCTTCTGTGCGCCGCAAAGCCAGTCGAAGTGGACGGCGCCAAGGTGGCCTACCATGCCATTACCGGTGGATTTGTGTTGCAGCGGGTGCTGGAAAAGGTGACCGGCGACACTATCGAAAGCTACCTGGATCGTTACCTGCGCCGGCCCATGGGTATGAAATGGTTTACCTATGGCATTGCTCCCGAACACCTGCACGAGCTGGCCAGCAATTATGCGACCGGGCCGACACCCCGGTTTCCGGTGTCCTGGGTGGTGAACCGCGCCTTGGGCGGTGATATCCGGACGGTGGAGAAAGTCACCAACGACCCCCGCTTCCAGGAGGCGGTGATCCCCGCCGGAAATCTGTGTGGCACGGCCGAAGAAATGGGGCGCTTCTTTCAGATGATGCTCAATGGTGGCAGTTGGGATGGCAAGCGCATCTGCAGCGAACTCACGGTTCGCCGTGCCATCCAGCAATTTGGCTCACTGCAGATGGACAGGACCATGCTGGTGCCCATGCGATTCAGTGCCGGCATGATGCTGGGCAGCAATCCTGTTGGCCTTTGGGGCCAGCAAAGCCGTTATGCGTTTGGCCATGTCGGGCTGATCAATAAACTTTGCTGGGCGGACCCGGCCCGGGACATTTCCGTCAGCTTGTTGAACACCGGTTTTCCGATTGTGGGCCATCACTTACCAGCCCTGGCCCGTTTCGTCTACACTGTCTGCAAACAGTTCCCGGTGTTGCCGGAAAACCAGCGGAGACTGGTGGCAGCCTGAGCGTTTCATTAAGGCGCCAGGCCTTGGCGCTCAAGGCCTGACGCCAGAATCTGTCAAAAAAAGTGAAAGCTTGTTCATTGTAATTGCACTTTGTCTGACAGTTCGGCACACTTGGCATCAATCAATAAGGATGTTTTCCACACTCATTGGACGAGGTTAACTATGGAAAAGCCGCAATTTCCCCCGCCTGAGCAGCGTAGCGTCAAGCTTGATCAGCACGACAGTGTTCGTTCCCACGTGCAGCAGCAGATCTGCGATGAGGTGCAGCGCCTGGAGCGTCGTATTGAAACCCTGCGCCTGACCAAAGCCCCCCACGCGGCCATCATGATTTCCACATACGAACGGATGATCTGCCGAAAAAAGGGCTTTCTGCAGAACTGGGACCTGTAACCGGCCCGGTTCTGCAGAGACGATTGCTACTGTCGGTCAGGTGTTGATTCTGCATTCCAGGACATCAGGAATTCCGTTTCCGGCTGATTGGCACAGTTTGCCGGATTGCTGACGGTTGGAATGTCATCGGCGTTCTCGTAATCGGCTGGATCTTCCTCCGGATCCGGAATTCTTGCCGGTTCGTCGTTGGAGACGAACAGATGGACCGTGCTCATGCCGTAATCCAGTTCAATGCGGAGACAGTCCGGGCTGTCGTCCTCCATATTGAAGCCGTGTCGACTGAAATCGATGACCGCGTGCTCCGGGCTTTTAATATACAAGGTATCTTTCTGGGTAGTTCCGATGAATTCCTGGCGCAGTTCGATGCCGCCGTAATCCCGTGACACGTAGTCTGCTGTTGCGTATTCCGGCTGGTTGTAGTCAATGGCGCTGAATGAGGCTGCACTGAACCTCGAGCCTGCGAGAACGCTCAGCAGTTGTGGTTGTTTATCCCGGTCTTCGGCGTCAACGCTGCGGGCAACGTGCTGGATAGTTCGATAAACATGCCCGGTTTCGCTGCCAGCCTGGTAACGCCAGTCCAGGGTCTGATATCGCCATTCCCGGGCATTCAGAGGTTGGTTTTCAAGGGTTGCAGCCTGATCGGTAAATCGGATGGAGGCCTGGTTGGCCCTGGAGTTATAGGTTCCTGATTCATCGGCTTCAATGCGCCTGCGGATATAGCCCCGCCCTTCATCAAAATTATCAACGCGCCCTACGCTGATCACCTGATTCATCAGATCGAGAGGGTTACGGACCTTGCGGTAGCTTTTTCCGTCGCTGGTGGGCTCGGCACCGATAAACCGGTCGATATGGCGACGGATGTCGGCAGCCGTTGCCTGGTACTCCGCGGTCTGGTCCGCGCCGTTCGGCTCGATACCGGGATAGAAGTCAGCAAAGCGGGTTTTGCTCAGAGTATTCGGGGCACGGTCTGTATCCGCCAGGTCGAAGGTGCTGAAGGTGAGATCAACATTACTGGCCGGATTTAACGTCGACGAGGAATCGCCGCCACTGTCGACCCGACACCCGCTGAGTGTCAGTAACGTGAGTGAAACAGCAGCAAAAAGGCAGGAATGTCTCATTTCAGGTGACCCCGGGGTGCGAAAAAGCGTGTGAACGGCTAAAGTGACGAGTGCTGACAATAAACGATAAAGCACGCAGCTACCCGCGCGGAGATCACATTTTGCAGCAACGGTTTGCCCATATCCCGGTGCGGACGGTGGTTCTGCTCCTGTTTCTGGCCGTTCTGGTTTTGCCATCTGTGGCGAAGGCCCAGAATGCCTGCCGGGATGGGCAGATCATGCTGGATCACAACACCGGTAGCATTCCGGATCTGGGCGAGTGCCTCTGGTACCTGGAAGATCCTGAGCAGTCACTGACGATTGATGAGGTTCGCGCCGCAGGCGAGGACAGGTTGACCCGTCATCATGGTGGCGTACTCAACTTCGGTTATACCGGCTCCGCCTACTGGACTCGCTTTGACCTGAGCACCCGCCGTTTGACCTCCCGCTCGGACTGGATACTGGAGTTGGCGCTGCCACTGGTGGACGATGTTCGGTTGTATCTGGTTCGGGATGGGCAACTGGTGGAACAGCGCCAGACCGGGTATCTGGACAGCTGGGACGACCGTGATCTGGCCGTGCCAAACCCGACCTTCCGGCTCAGATTGTCGCCAGACACCGTCACCACGGTTTTCCTGCGCATTACCAACACCAACACCTTCCGCCTGCCGATTACCCTCTGGCACCCGGACAGTTACATAGAAAAGGTCTCCATCGACGAAGCCGTACGCGGGCTGCTGCTGGGTGCCATCCTGGCTATCCTGGCTTACAACCTGTTTGTGGCGGTATCGGTGCGGGAGCGCAGCAACATCTACTACGTGCTCTACCTGGTATGTGCGGCGGTATTCATCGGTACCGAACAGGTGCACGGGGTTCAGTTGCTGGATAGCCGGCCAGCCTTGCTCAACAAGGAATACCTCCATTTCCAGATTATCCTGACCTGGTTCTTTGGCCTGTTGATGGCCCGTTCGCTGCTGGAAACCCGGCAACGCTCGCCCGATCTGGATCATGTACTCCGGTTATGTCTGACCTCTGTCGTCACCACCTTTGGTTTGTCGTTTTTCATGCCCTATTCGGTGGCCATGGAATGGATTGTGGTCGGCTCGATTCTGCTCAGTATCATTCTGATTGTGGTCAGTTATCTGTCCTGGCGCTATTACAACCCGGCAGCACGCTCCTATTTCTTTGCCTGGACCCTGGCCCTGATCGGGTTTGGTATCTATGCGCTGACGGTGATGGGTTACCTGCCGCTGAATACCTTTACCAGCTATTCGCCACAGTTCGGCCTGACGGCCCAGATCATTCTGTTTTCCTTTGCCCTGGCTGACCGAATCAAGCAGGTTCAGGGCGAGGCCCTGGCCTGGAACCAGCGCGCTCTGGCAAACCTGAGGCGTTACCAGTCGCTGTTTGATAACGCCATTGAAGGCGTGTTCCAGATGTCACCGGAACGTCGGTTTGTGACCGCCAACCCGGCCATGGCAGAGTTGCTGGGCTACAGCAGCAGCCGTGAGCTGCTGGTGCGAGACCCGGATGTGCTGGAAACCTGCATTGCCGACGAGCGGTTGCGGCGCCTGGTGGTCGAGCAACTGGAAGCCCGGGGCACGGTCAAGGGGATTGAGGCCCGTTACCTGACCCGTCAGGGCGAGGAGCGCTGGGCCACTATCTCCCTGCACACGGTGTATGATGCTGAGGGCCTGCCCATGCATCTCGAAGGCACCTGTATTGACGCCACAGAAAGCCATCAGCGCCTGCAGATCGAGCGGGAGCGGGAGCAGGAGCGGCTTGAAAAAGAGCTGGCCCGGAATTCCGCTCAGGCCAAGAGCCAGTTCCTGGCCAATATGAGTCATGAAATCCGGACCCCGCTGGCGGCCATCATCGGTTATGGCGAAACCCTGCTGGACCCGGATCTGAACGAAACCGAGAAACGCAGCAGCGCTGAAACGGTGGTTCGCAGCGGGCGGCACCTGCTGGAGCTGGTGAACGATATCCTCGACCACTCAAAGATCGACGCCAACAAGCTGGATGTTGATGTGGTGCCGGTCAATCTGCCGGAGTTGCTGGATGAAATCCGTGCCTTCTTCGCCCCCAGGGCCCGGGAAAAGGGCCTGGATTTCAGTATCATCTGCGATTATCCCCTGCCCGAGAAGATCCGGACCGACCCAACCCGTTACCGACAAATTATCATTAATTTGTGTGGAAATGCCCTGAAGTTCACGGAAAATGGGTCTATCTCCCTGATTGTTCGCTGTGACCGCGACGCCGAGAAGCTATACGCCCGAGTGGTAGATACCGGGATTGGCATGAAGCCGGAACAGCTGGACCGTCTGTTTGATCCCTTTGCCCAGGGCAGCACCGCAATTTCCCGCCAGTATGGCGGCACGGGGCTCGGCCTCAGTATATCCCGGAGGCTGGCGGAACTGCTGGGCGGTGATATCCGGGTGTCCAGCACCTACGGTGAAGGCAGTGAATTTGAAGTGTGCATCAGCACCGGTGAACTCACGCAGGTTCACTTCCTGCGGGATGCCTCCGAGTTCAGCCAGCGGCGCCGGGCCATTGCCATGGTCATGGCGCCCCGGTTGTCGGGCCGCATCCTCTGTGCCGAGGATAACGATGTAAACCGTCGGCTGGTGTCGTTGCTGGTGGGGCGCACCGGTGCCGAGCTGGTGCATGTCAGTAATGGCGCGGAAGCCCTGGAACGCGCCACCCGCGAGCACTTCGATCTGATTCTGATGGACATCCAGATGCCGGTGATGAATGGCCGGGATGCCACCCTGGCGTTGCGGGAAGCAGGTGTTAACACCCCGGTGGTTGCGCTTACGGCCAATGTTATGGCCGAGGATATCGCCGAATATCGTCTGGCGGGATGCAATGATCACCTGGCCAAACCCATCGACAAGCAGCGCTTTTACGAGGTATTGGCCCGTTACCTGGCGTTGTCGGCGGAAACGGCGGTGGGTTCCGGTCACCGATACAGCGGCAAGGTGCTGGTGGCCGAAGACAACGATGATAACCGTGGGCTGGTGGAGCGGATGCTCCGCCGCACCGGCGCAGAGCCCTTGCTGGTGACCAATGGGGAAGAGGCGGTTCGCCGGGCCCTGTCGGAAACCGTGAAACTGGTGCTTATGGATCGCCACATGCCCGGCATGGACGGCGTTGCGGCCACCCGGCTTTTGCGTCAGGCGGGTTTCCGGCGCCCGATCATTGCCTTTACCGCCGGTGATCAGGCAGAGAATGAAGCCTTGCTGGAGGCCGGGTGCGACGGGGTGCTGAACAAGCCCATTGACCATGCCCACCTGCAGGCCCTGCTGGATCGCTATCTGCCGGTGGAACAATGGGTCGGCGAGGCGGTTGACGATGACATTGGTCCGCTGGTGAACCGTTTCCTCGATAGCCTGGCTGAGCGAAAGCGGCGCATGGAAGCCGCGCTGGCCCAGGGACAGTTGCAGCAATTGCAGTCCGAGAGCCATCAGATCAAGGGCACCGCCGGTGCCATGGGCTATCCGTTGATGACAGAACAGGCAGGGATACTTGAGCGATGTGTACGCTCAAGCCCCGGAGAGAGGGGGATGATTCGACAGGAACTGACCATCCTGAACGCCATGATTGACCGGGCCCTTGAGGGTCACCAGAGGTCGTCGAAAACCACAAAGGAACAGGCCAATGAGCGATAACCAAAAACAGGAACATTATTCCCTGAGCATGATGTATGGCACATACGCCGACATACTGTTCGTACTGTTTCCGTTTCTTGTCATTGCCATGCAGCGGCTCTGGGATGGCAACCTGTACCAGTCCCTGATGCGGCCCGACCTGAGTATTGCTGCGGCGATTCTGGCCGGCCTGGCTATCGGCAAGTTTGTGCTGGGGTTGGTGACCAATCGCGATCTGGGGCGCTACAAAGAGCGGATTGTGTTTTTTATTGCCCTGACGCTGTTCGTGGTCCTTGGGCCGGCCATCATCCTGATCCTGAGTATGACCGGGAACTCGGAGATTCCGGGCTTTGTGGCCTTTGTGCAGCCGGTACTGCTGATTGTCTCCATTTCCCTCTATACAACGGCAGTCAGCATTGCCAATATTCTCACCCGGGTGACCGCGCCACCGTCCGTCGGTGACCATGGCGGGCCCGCCGGTGATGAACCGGTTGATGTCCGCCCCGGGCCCGCACCTCTGGACTTGCCGCGCCGAACCGGCAACGATACCTACTGAGCCAGGGCACAGAACAGGAGAGTGTAATGAGTGATCTCAGAGTACTGGTGGTCGAAGATGAGCCGGTGATGCGGGAGCGTCTGGTCGACATGCTTTACAAAGCCGGTGCTACCAGCGTGTCTGAATGTGCGGATGCTGCCTCTGCCAGGGCGGCGTTCGAGGCCAGTGAGTTCCAGATCATTCTGCTGGATCTGGGACTGCCGGATGGTAACGGTCACGAACTGATGACCCGTTTCAAACAGGTTCGGGAGAACCAGCATATTGTGCTGGTCACCGCAGACGATTCCATTGAGAGTATTCAACGTGCCATCAGTGCCGGCGCGAATGGCTATGTGGTGAAGCCCTACTCCCAGGAAAAGATTTACGATGTGGTGAACAACTACGCCATGGTCCATGGCGGTGATCTGTCGATGATGGATGGGCTGAACCGGCATCATTGACCGGTTCAGCCTGCGGCTTTGGCGGCACGTCTGATCAGGCTACCTGGCGGGCAATCCAGGAGTTGTAGCGGGTCGCAAGAGCCCGGACATATCGGGCTTCGGCGCCGTCCAGATTGCTGAGTACGCCTTTGAAAATCCAGCCCCGCTCGTACAGACCCAGCACCCGCTGCTCGTCATCCAGGTTGACTCGTTGATTGAGTTTCTTGCAGATTGCATCCAGCAGCGGCAGCTTCTCCGGGCGCTTGATCGGAGCCTGACGATTGGCCATGGGCTGGTTCGCTGCACGTGATGTCGGATGTCTTCTCATGATGTTCTCCTTGTCGTTTTGCGGCTGCAAAAACAGAAAACCCCGGAGCCTCACAGGCAACCGGGGTCTGGCGGAGAAGCTGCCCCGGTTGCCGCAACGGCTCCCGGGACTGACCGAAAGCCGTTAGCTGTCTTTCACCATGGCACGCACGGCCTGCCCAATCTGGCAACCGGCGGCTGAGTATACGGTGTGCTTTGAAATCATCCTGGTCATATCGGCTCTGTGGATTCGGTTCAGTCATCAGTGTATAGGCAATTGGACGGTTTGCAATAGCCCAGCTCATTCGGCAAACCCGTACAGACGCACCGGCGGGAAATCCTCATACTTCTCCCTGTCACGTGTTTTTACGTTGTGCAATCCGCGGTACCTGCCTGGCAGGTATCGAATGGATCTCTCCTTTCTACGCAGCCCGATGGGCTGCGTTTTTTTTGCCATCTCGGTAAGTTCGTAGCCACTACTTCGTACAGCCATTTATGGCGGCTTTGGCGATAATTCAACCACTCAATACATCCAGTTATCCAATTGATATCCAGAGGTTGAAACCGAAGAAAATGCCCGAAGAACCCGGACCTGCCCGTAACAAGTTCCGTTCTGATTTTATTGTCGAGATTGCCCTGATTGTAGCGGTTGCCGTTTATCTGGTGATGGCGCAGGGGCAAGTGGTGGGTGAGAACCTGTCCTTTACGGTTACTGGTGCCGCGCTGATGGCACTGGCCACCTACTGGACACTTCATACCATCCGAGATGGCCTGGAAGTTATTGCACTGCGGCTTCGCCCCGGCAAATAACCCGTTCCCAGGTTTTGTGCAGGATGAGTGCATCGTTGGCTGCCCGATGCACGGGCAGCCCGAGTTCGGCAATCACCTGCTGGCGGATGCCTGACCAGTGGCGTACCTGGCCCGGGTCGAGCAGCATGGAAATGGATTCCAGTTGAAACGCCGGAACCTCACCGGCAGCCCGGAATAGCCTGTGTAGCCAGAAGCTGTCGAAGGTCCAGGCGTCACAGAATACCTGCTCCGGCAACAACTTGTTTAATTGCTGAGCCACCTCGCTAACCGGCATGCCTTCCTGCAACAGCCGTTGCCGTGATATTCCGTGAATGGTTTCCGCGCTTTCAGACCAGTCCTGCCAGAGCACATGGGGCTGAATCAGCCAGCTGTGCAGTGCCCCGTCGGGCATGCAGATGCCTACCTCAATCGGGTAGCTGGCGATCAGGTCGAGGCTGGACGCCTCAAAGTCAATAAAGGCCGGGCTGAAGTCTGAGCTCATTGAATCGGTGCTGGTGCTTTGTCGTTTTCTTTCGAGTTTACCCCTGATCTTGCCAGGACGCGAACCCAACTCGGTTTGTCACTGTTACAATATGGCCACGCTTTGTAAAAGCCCGATGACACACCCTTCTGAAAAACTGGTGCTGACCCCTCATGACTGACTCCGTTGTCGTTATCTATTCCGGTGGTATGGATTCTTTCACACTGTTGCACCTGGCCCGCGCCAGGGGGCTCAAGGTACATGCCCTGTCCTTCAACTATGGCCAGCGCCACGTGCGGGAACTGGATGTGGCCGCCGATGTTTGCCGGGCTGAAGGTATCCCCCACAAAGTGATTGATATCCGTGCCATGAGTGAGGTGATGTCCGGCTCTTCTCTGACGTCCGACATCGAAGTGCCTGAAGGCCATTATGAAGAAGACACCATGAAAGCCACGGTTGTGCCCAATCGCAACATGATCCTGTTATCGCTGGCGACCGGGTATGCGGTGACTACCGGGGCGGGCGCGGTCTGGTATGGAGCCCATGGCGGGGACCACGCCATTTACCCGGATTGCCGGCCGGAGTTTGTTGAAAAAATGGATGCTGTGTGCCGGGTGGCCAACTACGAGCCCGTGGGCATTGAGGCACCCTTTATGGCCATGGACAAGGGCCAGATCCTGGCTGAAGGGCTCAAGCTGGGCCTCGATTACAGCCAGACCTGGACCTGCTACAACGGCCGCGACAAGGCGTGCGGACGTTGTGGTTCCTGCGTCGAGCGGCTGGAGGCCTTTGCCGCCAACGGCGTCACCGATCCACTGACCTACGAGCGTCTTGCCTGATGTACCGCGTCAAGGAAGCCTTTTACACTCTCCAGGGTGAGGGCGCCCAGGCTGGACGCGCGGCGGTGTTCTGCCGGTTCAGCAAATGCAATCTCTGGACGGGGCGTGAGAAAGACCGGGCGAATGCGGTGTGCAATTTCTGCGACACAGATTTTGTCGGTACCGATGGCCAGAATGGCGGCCGCTTCGACACCCCGGAGACCCTGGCCGCCCATATCCGGTCACTGTGGCCCGATGCTCCTGGCCGGCCCTATGTGGTCTGTACCGGTGGTGAGCCTCTGCTGCAACTGGATGAGCCTTTGATCAGGGCCTTTCACCGGGCCGGGTTTGAGGTTGGGGTGGAAACCAATGGCACATTGCCTGCGCCCGAAGGTATCGACTGGCTGTGTGTCAGCCCGAAAGCCGATGCCGAGGTGGTCATTGCCGAGTGTGATGAGCTGAAGCTGGTCTACCCGCAGCCGCTGGCGCCACCGGAGCGATTTCTGCACATCCGGGCGAGGCATTACTTCCTGTCACCCATGGCCTCACCGTCTGTGCCGGAGGGTGGGCCGGATGCCATCAAGCAAAGCAATACCCGCAAAGCCACGGACTACTGCCTGGCGCATCCGCAATGGCGGTTAACCTTGCAGATGCACAAGATTCTGGGCATCGACTGAGTCAGGCGGTTTCCGCGGTCTGCAGTTCCCGGTTGCGAAAGTGGCTGGGGCTCAGCCCCGTCCAGCGTTTGAACGCCCGGGTAAAATTGGCGGCGTCGGCATAGCCCAGGCTGTCGGCAATCTGGCTCAGATTCATGGTGGTGCTGGCCAGCAGATCCCGCGCGCGCTCCAGGCGCACCTGGTCCACCAGGGCCTGGAAGCTGGCTTCTTCTTCCTGCAGCCGGCGTTTCAGGGTGCGCTCTGAAACATACAGGGTGGAGGCCACCCGGGCCAGTTTTGGCGGAAACGGGTGGCTGGTTTCGATCACCCGTCGAACACGGCAGGCAAACCCGGCATCTTCTTTTAGCTGTTTCAGTGCCGTTTCGCATTGTTCCCGCGAACTGACCGCCAACTGATCGTTACTGAACTGCACCGGCAGATTGAGCTGGCTGGCAGGAATCACCAGGGCATCTTCACTGGCACCATAGTCCACCGGCACCCCGATGGAGCGTCGGAACCGGTGAAAGTGATTGGGTTCCGGGCCGCGGCGCAAAACCTGCGTTCCGGGCACCGGGCTGCCAGTGAGTTGTGCCCCCATGGAAACGCAGCCGAACAGCACAGCATCCAGAACGAATCCCTGCAATGGGCCCAGCTCGATATCGCATTTGACCGCGTACCAGACATTGCTGCCTGCGACTCGCTTCTCTACCTTCAGATGCGGTGCCCGCAAGGTGAGATAGCGGGTCATCAGCTCCAGAGCCTCGGCCAGCGTGCGGCTGCTCATGACAGCGGTACCCAGTGCACCGTGCAGGGGCAGCTTGAGTTCCCTTGCCAGCAGGATACCAAGCCCCGGCTCACCACTTTCAATGATGGCCCGGGTCACAAACTCGCTGGCCTGGGCCTGGCTGACCCGAAGTTCGGTGGAATTGAGCCGGGTGGGATCCAGCCCGACTCTCAGAATCAGGTCCCGTTCATCAACACCAATGGTATGAAGCAGCTCGGCCAGGGTATGCAGGTAGATGGCCGGCATGCCCAGATCCTGAGAATTGGAAACAGAGGCGCGCATGATGTTCCTCGTCAGCGTGTGTTGTTGTTATGTAAGGGAGCTCGTTGGAACCGATTATGGCGCTTTGCACGGTTGAGCCCCATGACTTCGCTGACGGGTCAATGGGCCAGAGAGGCCAATTGCTTTATCTCACCTGTCGTTGAACAAACTCCTGCAACACCCTGGCGGATTGGCCCGGGCGTTCCAGCATGGGCAGGTGGCCGACACCCGGGAACACGTGAACTTCAGCATTGGGTGTGGCGGTACGAAACCAGTCTACGCAACGGGTTGGTGTGATCACGTCGCGATCACCCCATTGCACTTGCAGGGGTGGAGTGTCTGGGCCAAGAAATCGCGCGGGCGCCAGGGCATCGGCCAGCATATCGTTGAAAATGTGCCGCAGCGACGCTTGCCGTTTGAGCAGGTCAGGCCCCAGCAGACCGGTCATGGCCAGTCCGGGTACCGTGGGCTTGCCATTCCCGACGCTGTTGAACATGCGGTAAACGCCGGCCCAGTCGCCAGGAATAAGAATGGCATCGCGATCAGACTTGAAGGGCGCGTTGATATCCACATCCGGGTGTTCCGGGATGCCGGCGCTGTTGAGCAGTGTGACCGAGCGGGGTGGCCGGTCCAGCTTATGGGCGAGGATTGCGGCAATGGCACCGCCCATGGAACTGCCCGCCAGATGCAGGTTGTCGCCCGGGTATTCAGACAGCCAATCCCTCAGCCGCTCTGCCTGGCGTTCGTAGCGATAGCTGGCCGCGGGCTGATACTGGCTTTCGCCCAGCCCCGGCAGGTCCGGAATCAGCAGATGCCAGTCCGAAGGCAGCTTCTGCATCCAGAGCGCCCAGTTCTCCTTCATGGAGGCAAAGCCATGGATAAGCACCAGGGTCGGACGCCCCGGGCCGGGCCGGCCGCGTTCCAGAAAAATCATGCGATGACCGTCCACACCGGCTTCCCGGCGTTTGGCTCTGAGCAGCCAGCGTTGTCCGGTTCGGGCCATGGGCCAGAGATCGGGTACAGGGATCGATGCCACGGGCATACCTCATTACTGTGAATGCCTTGTCAGTTTAACGCGGCGCGGGCCGTGCGCTATTGCCCGGCTGCCGGACTCCGGAGGCGGTGCAGCAAGTCAGCGGGTGGGAGTGAGGTTCAGATCGGTCAGCACGGGATTGTGGTCAGACGATCGCCACGGGCCCGACTGATCCGGGGTCTGACGGTAGCTCAGCGCCCGGGGCTCATCAGCGTTGATGTTCCAGGTTTGCGCCTGCTCAATCCAAGGCATCAGTGCCGGGCTGGCAAGAGCGTAATCAAGGGTACCTTTCTGGCCTTGGTACCGGTAGGTATAGTGCTCGCACTGCATTGGCAGGCAAGGGTAATACTGGTGTACCAGGCTGGTGAAACCGGCTTCCTGGAACCGTTCGACCGGCGCCTCGCGGGCATAGCTGTTGAGATCGCCAGTAATCAGTACGGGTGTGGTTTCGGGATCTCCGGCCAGCGCCTGGAGCCAGATCACGATAGCGTTGGCGCTGAGGGTCCGCTGCCGGTTGTAGCAGCCCTGCCCGTCGCCCTGATCCTGCTCTCGGGCCGCTGCATGCCGGCAGGATTTTGATTTCAGATGTGGTACCACCACCCAGAACGTCAGCTCGCTTCCCCGGGCACGGAATGCCTGGGCGAGTGGCGGGCGGGACGCGCCTGGAAGTTCGCCTGGTCCGGGCCTGTAAGCCGGGCCAGTAGGGCGGACCCGGGATTCCCGATAGAGCAAGGCAGTGCGGATGGCATCGTTGCCGTCCCGGCCCGGCGTCTGTACGACTGCCCAATCAGCGCCGAGCGTCCGGGCCAGGCCAGCCGCCGCACTGTCTGGGCCGTAGCCGTCATTTTCCAGTTCGGTCACGGCAAGGATGTCAGGGTGCGCGTCCTGGATGGTTCGGGCGAGTTTACGGTTCTGGGTCTGAAACTGCTCGAGCGATGATGCGCCCCGTGGCGTGGGAAAGCCCTTGCCCTGCCCGTCGCCATTGAAGTAGTTCTGCAGGTTCAGGGTCATGATCCGGATACTGTCCGTTGATTTGGTCGGCGCTTGTGGTCTGGGGTTACGGGCCTGGAAACGTGGTACAGCGCCCGGTTGAACCCGCCACTGGCCAAAGCGGTAATCCAGTACGCCCTCCAGTTCTGACACGATATCGCCGGCCCGAACGGTATCGCGTTCTGAGAGCCAGGGCACCGGCGTCGGGTTTTGCTTGCCCAGGCCGTCGTCCAGGGTTATCCGTTGCGCCAGGTTTTGCTGTTCCAGTGTGCGGGCAGCCGGACCTGGCGCTAACTGTTCTGTGGCAATCACCTGATCGCTGGCCGCCAATGCCAGCTCGCCGTACCTGGCCAGGTTGTAATTATCGATGACCGTCAGGGGCTCGTCGAAACGCACCCGCATGTTTTCCAGGCTTTCGGGTGGTTGCGACCAGGGTAGCGATACGTTGATCGGCGCTGGCAGGGGTGCCTGGCCGCAGACTGAAAGGCTGTGCACCGGTGCCAGTTCGGTCAGGCCGTGAAACTCCTTGACGGTGCCGGTAACCCGCACCCGCTGACCCACGGTGCCAGCGGCTTTGCGGGTATAGACAAACAGTGCTTCTGAGGTGGCTGGATTGTCATCGGTCTGGTGATCGGCCTGCTGCAGGTAGAATCCGGAAAAGCCGCCAGGTTTTCGGGCATCCAGTACAAGAATGCCTTCTACGGTCACGGTTTGGCCGATCAGTGGGGATTGGTTGCCGCTGCCCTGTACCTGATGGATGGGCGTGGCGGAAGCTCCACAGCGGTTATCGGCATGCGCCTGGAGTGGCGTCGCCGATAACACGAGCCCCAGGTAAAAAAGGGCAGTAAAGGTCTGGAGCGGTCTGGTCACGGGGCCAGTCTAGCAGAGACCGGCCACCGCCTTGAGTGCCCGTTCGCGTTTGCTGCCAAAACCGAGCTGGTCCGGGTTGGCCAGTTCGAGCTGCTGAACCAATGGGTCTGGGTGGCTGTTTTCGTAGGTGATGCCCAGTCGGGACAGCACATAGGGTGCCAGGGCTGCTCGGGTTTCGATGTGCAGCAGGCCATTGGTCATGCCGTAGTCGCGGGCGATGATCTTCTGCTGGGCTTCGGTCAGGCGCTGGTCCGGGGTGATCTCCAGTGTCACCTGCCGCTGCCAGTCGTCATCCTGCTGGGCGTTGTGCCGGGCTTTCTGACGCAGGGCTTCAATACGGCCGTGGAAGCGACTCAGGGCAAAATCCCGGAATTCCCGGTTGGCGCTGCACCAGGCCCGAACGTGCCAGCTGTTGCCGGAACAGACCAGGGCGTGGGGTTCCAGCACACTTTCGGCGGCTTCCGGGCGACTCAGTGACACGTAGCTCGCCTTCAGCTGGCGATGATAACGGGTAGCGGTCACCACGGCCCGCATGACTTCCGGGTCTATATGGCGGGCGGCCTCGGGGATGACGGCGTTGCCGGGCAGGCCCAGCTCGAGATCGGAGAAAGTATCGCTCAGGTTCTGCTGACGGGCCAGAAGATCCTGATACTCGGAGACGGCGCCCCGGGTAACCACCGGCTTGAAATTGGCAGACGGGACATAGCCTTTCAGATGCCGGTCGTAGACCAGGTTGCCCGGAGCCAGTTCACGAAGATAAGTATTGATGTCCTTGGAAGCCTGCTGTCGACCGATACCAAAGCTGTGACAGATATGGTTGGTGGTCAGCCGACCCTCCCACAGGGCGATAATCTCGATCAGGCGATAGCGAAGCAGTAAATCCCAACGAATGGGCCAGTCCGTTTTCTTCATAACCAGGCGCTCACGGTCCAGTAGATTGCATGGCAAATATGTTACCTGCTCCCGCCAATCGGGTCTGTTACGACCCATTAATGTAAAACATTGTCAAATGGCCTGCCAGTGCGGGTTCCGGGTCTCGGCAACTCCCTAGTGGCGCGGCCATGAAGAGGTTGGTTAAATGCTCGCCAGCAGACAACCTATAATGTTGCTATCTTTTCTTTTTGTTACCCACTGTAATCGTGACAGGCAGAGTTCCGATGACCCGAATGGTTGCGTCTTTATCAGCGCTGATTCTCAGTATTGTCCTTCTGGTCAGTGGCAACGCCTTTCTGATGACCCTGTTGGGCATTCGCCTGAGTATTGAAGAGGTCTCGCCAGACGTGATCGGCTGGGTGCTGGTGTGCTACTCCATCGGGTTTGTGCTTGGCACCCTGTATGTGCACAAGATTATTGGCCGGGTGGGCCATATCCGGGCCTTTGCGGTGTTCGCAGCCATGGCGGCGGTCACCGCCCTGATGTATCCGATGGCTATTTCCATGGTGTTCTGGGCCGTGCTGCGGGTGCTGTCCGGCTTCAGCATTGCCGGGGTGCTGGTGGTCATTGAGAGCTGGTTTTCCAGTCGGGCCACCAACGCCAATCGCGGCGCACTCTTCGCGGTCTATCAGATTGTCTTCTATCTTTCGGCTGCCGGCGGCCAGTTGATTGTCAATGTCGGTGACCCGGCCAACTTCCTGCCGTTCTCGCTGGCGGCCATGTTGCTGACGCTGGCATTGATTCCGTTGTCTTTGACCCGGATGGAGGCGCCGGTTATTGAACAGGCCAGCCGCATGTCGGTGTTCAAGCTGGCGCGCGAATCGTTTTCGGGCGTTGCCGGGGCGCTGATCTGTGGGGTGATGATCGGTGGCTTCTATGCCCTTGGGCCGGTTTACGCCACGCTGGTTGGCCTGGATGTGGCGCGCACCTCTACCTTTATGGCCAGCGCGATTGTGGCGGCCATGCTTCTGGCCTGGCCGCTGGGACGGCTGTGCGACCGTTTTGACCGGCGCAGGGTCATGTTCTGGGTGGCGGTGGCCGCGTCGGCTTCCGCGGGCGGTGTGGCGGTGCTTGGCGCCGGCAACCTGGCCTTACTCACGCTTTTGGTAGGGCTGTTCACCGGCCTGTCGGCCACTATCTATCCGATTGCCGTGGCGATCACCAACGACCGTATGGACAGCAACCGGATAGTCTCGGCCAGTGCGACCTTGCTGCTGAGTTACGGTATTGGCAGTGTCATCGGCCCCATTGCCATGGCAGAGCTGATCAGCCTGTTGGGTCCGGCCGGTCTGTTCTATGGCAATGCCGGTTTCCTTCTGGTGTTGGCGGTGATTACCAGCTACCGCATCAGCCACACCGAAGATGTTCCGGTGGAAGAGCAGGAGCATTTCGTTCCGGCCATGCCGGAAACCTCACCGGTGCTGACCGAGATGGATCCCCGGAACACCGAGTTTCACGAGTCACCGGAAGTGGAAGAAATGCAGGAGGAGCTGCGTCAGGCCGGTTGACGCAGCTTTCGGTTTTCCCCAATTATATTTTTGTCTTCACATCTGTTTTTATTTCAATGGTTAGCTTACTATTGGTGAATTTCCAATAAGGTAAGTCTTTTGTCGGTTTTCGGGGTGGCGTTTGCTTGTCCCATGCCGGATCACCATCAGGAGTAATGAACCATGAGAGATCAGTTTCCGTTTGCCGTTGCCCGGGTAACCCGCCGCTGGCGCAAAATGCTCGATGAACGCCTGAAAGATCTGGGTGTTACCCAGGCGCGTTGGAGCACCATGGTGTATCTGCAGCAAGGTGGTGAAGGCCTGACCCAGCGTGAACTGGCCAGCCTGATGGCCATTGAAAACCCGACCCTGGTACGTTTGCTGGACAGCCTCGAGCAACAGGGGCTGATTGAGCGCCGCCCATGCCCCAACGATCGTCGCGCCCGTCGCCTTCACCTGACCAAGGCCGGTGTCGAGTTCATGGATGAGTTGTCAGAGCGAGCGGCCACGCTCCGCGAGGAGATGCTTGACGGCATTTCCGACAAAGACATTGAGGCATCGCTCAAGGTTTTCCACAAGATCATGGAAAACGCCGAGAAGCAGAAGTGAGCCTTGGCTGATCAATCCGTAGAGGGCCTGCGGGCCCGATATGGTGACCGCTGGCGCTGGCTGGCGGTGCTTACCGTGGTGCTCGGCACCATGGCCACGGTGCTCAGTGCCACGGTGGTCAACGTTGCCCTGCACGATATCATGGTGGAGTTCGGTATCCGCCAGGGCCAGGTTCACTGGCTGGCGACCGGTTTCATTGCCGCCATGACCACCACCATGCTGGCTTCGGCGTGGCTGCTGGACCGCTTCGGTGTCCGCAAGACCCTCAGTGCCGCCATGGCCATGTTCACGCTGATTTCCCTTGCCGGTGGCTTCGCGCCCACGCCGGAATTGTTGATTGCCGCCCGGATTGGGCAAGGGGCCATGGCCGGGTTGATGCAGCCCATGGGCATGTATCTGGTGTTCCGGATTTTTCCGGCTGACCAGCGCGGCCGCGCCATGGGCATCTATGGTATGGGTGTGATTCTTGCGCCGGCTCTGGGTCCGGTCCTCGGTGGTTTTCTGGTGGATCAGTTCCACTGGCGCTGGGTCATGTTTGCTCCGGCTCCGGTCACCCTGCTGGGTGTGTGGATGGCCTTGCGCTTTCTGCCGTCACCACGGTCCCGTCCGGCTCCCTACATGTTCGATCTGTCCGGTATGGTTCTGCTGGGTGCTGCGGTTGCGGTCACCCTGGAAACGCTTAACCGTCTGCAGGACTGGCCCGGCGACTCTGTGCGTATTGCCTGGCAGGGCGCGTTGGCTGCGAGTCTGATTACTGGATTTATCGTACGTGAACGCCGCACAGCCCATCCGCTTATCCGGCTGGCGTTGCTGCGGGAGCCGGTTTTTCTGTATGCAACCCTGGGCGCCATGGCACTGGGCCTGGCGCTGTTCGGTTCCACTTACCTGATCCCCCTATTCGTACAGACTTCCCTGGGCTTCTCGGCCACGGAGGCGGGCGTGCTGATGTTACCGGCAGGTATTGTGCTGGGGATGGTGTTCCCCGTGGCTGGCAGGCTTGCCGACAAACGCAGTGCCCGGGGGCTGGTGCTGTTTGGTATTGCCATGTTTGCCTGCTCGGCTGTGTTGTTCGCCGTCACCGGGGCGCTGGTCGGGTTTGTCTGGCTGGCATTGTGGGCAGTTGTGGGCCGAATCGGTATAGGCTTTATGTTGCCGGCGCTGTCGACGGGCGCTCTGAACCCGCTCGCGCCGGAACAGCTGGGTGCAGGTTCCAGTACGATCAATTTCGCCCGTCAGCTGGGGGGTGCGCTCGGGGTGAATATCGTTGCCCTCACCATTGAGTTCGGCGAACACGAAGGCGGGCTGCCAACCGTTTCAGCCTTTGCCTCGGCCTGGTGGCTGGTTGCGGTATGCGTGGCGCTGGCGGCGGTGCCGATCTGGAAAATGCGGGCCTGAGGCCGGGAGTTGCCTTGTTTGCCGCTATTCATTACTATGGCCGCACCTTCGGGGGAGTAGCCTCTGCACCGGTGATCCGGGCAGACGGTGGTCAACATACTTGCAGCTCAATCTGCATGGCCATCGTGTTCCTGAACAGGAATTGGCAAGACCTGAGGCAGATCACCTCCAATGGGCGGAAGGTGGGCTGTCTCATGTCTGAATTGTCTCCGCCCTGAGGTTCTGCTGAATGGATGCTTTTCTCGCTTCGACGCTTGCCGTTGCCATCGCTGAAATTGGCGATAAAACCCAGCTGTTGTCTCTCTTTCTGGTTGCCAGATACGCCAAACGTACCCCTATCATCCTCGGGATTCTGATTGCTACCGTGCTTAACCATGCCCTGTCCGCCTGGCTGGGCGCCTGGGTTGCGCAATGGATTCCGGAGGCCTGGCTGCCCTGGATCCTGGCCGTCAGCTTTGTTGCCATTGCCCTGTGGCTGTTGATTCCAGACAAGGATGATTCGGAGGACTCGAAATTCCTGGGTATGGGTGCCTTCATGGCCACGACCATCATGTTCTTCCTGGCGGAAATTGGTGATAAAACCCAGATTGCCACGGTGGTCCTGGCCGCACGGTATACCGACACGTTCTGGGTTATCATGGGTACAACGGTGGGTATGCTGTTGGCCAATGTGCCGGTTATCATGGCGGGTCGCTGGCTGATGGAACGCCTGCCGCTGGCCATGGCGCGAATCAGTGCGAGTATTCTGTTTGTGGCCTTGGCCGTGGTGACGGTCTGGGCCACGGTAATGAACTCCTGAGCCGGACGCCGGTCATTGAGTGTGAGAAATGTTGTTACGGGAACCCAATCTTATGCGGTGGAAAAGCTGGTTGCTTGTTGTCATTGGTGTCAGTCTGCTGTGGCCGTTTTCCTCAGTGCAGGCCGCCCGGGACACAAACGGGCCGGAGGCATCAGAACGGGCGCCGGACCGCTCCCCGCGGGTTCCTACCTTTCAGCCCGACGGTGACCTGGCGGGAGAGCTGCAGGTGTTCAATACCGTCTATGAGGACACCTTTGCCGGCATTGGTAACAAGTTGGCCCTGGGGTACCTGGAGTTGGTGAAGGCCAATCCCGGTATTGATCCCTGGCTGCCGGGCGAAGGCACCATGATCACTCTGCCCCGCATGTATGTGTTGCCCGATGTTGAGCGCGAGGGCATCGTGATTAATCTGGCTGAATACCGGCTGTATTACTTCACACCGGATGGCGGGGTGCAGGTGTACCCGGTTGGTGTGGGCACTGAGGAAAACCCGTCGCCGCTGACCAATGCCAAAGTAACCATGCCACTGGAGTCCCCGGCCTGGTACCCGCCAGCGAGCATTCGTGCCGAATATGAGGCGTCGGGAGACTATCTGCCGAAAATGATCCCGCCCGGCCCGGGCAATCCCCTGGGTACTCATGCCCTGATGCTGAGTGAGAAAGGCTACCTCATTCACGGCACCAACAAACAGTTCGGTGTTGGTATGCCGGTCAGTCACGGCTGTTTCCGCATGTACAACGAAGATATTTCACGGTTTGTCTATCAGGTGGAGAAAGGCACGCCGGTACAGGTGATTCGTGAGCCGGTCAAGATCGGCATGTCCGGTGGTGAGGTGTGGCTGGAAGTGCATCGGCCCCATGAGGACTATTCGGCCCGCGACCGGGAGCGCCTGTGGGCTCAGGTATTTGAAAAAGTAGAGAGCTTCCGCCAGCAGCATCCGGATGTGGATCTTCGCCGCCGTTCCATTGAGCTGGCGGTGGATCAGGCCGATGGTCTGCCCACCATGATCGGCGAGAAGCTGACCCGGATGGCATCCGAGGATTCGGTTGAACCGGCAGAATCCGAGAAACAGGGCAAGCCGGAACAGACCCTGTATTTCTAGTCCCCCTGGTAAAGGAACACCGCAATGAGCAGGAGCATTCTGATCACCGGCGCCAGTTCTGGCCTTGGCGAGGGCATGGCCCGAGAGTTTGCCGCCCGCGGAGATAACCTGGCGCTCTGCGCCCGAAGAACTGAGCGGCTCGAGGTGCTGAAAGCGGAGCTTGAACAGCAGTATCCGGGTATCCGGATTCAGGTGATGGCACTCGACGTGAATGATCATGTTCAGGTGCAGGAGGTGTTCCGGGCTTTTCAGGCGCACTTTGGAGCACTGGACCGGATTATTGTGAATGCCGGTATCGGTAAGGGCCAGCCACTCGGAACCGGGCGCTTTGATGCTAACCGGCAGACCGCAGAAACCAACTTTGTCGCCGCCCTCGCCCAGATTGAAGCGGCGATGGAAATTTTCAGGGAACAGAACCAGGGCCACCTGGTGGCCGTATCATCGGTAACGGCAGTGCGCGGTATGCCGGGCAACGTTACCACCTATGCCGCCACCAAGGCCGGGTTGGCAGCACTCTGTGAAGGACTGCGCATCGAGTTGAAAAAACGCCGGTCCCCGATCCGTGTGACTACCCTGTATCCGGGCTATATTCGCACTGAAATCAATGAGAAGGTGAAAAACACACCGTTCATCGTCGACGCACAAACCGGCTGTCGTGCTATGGTGAAAGCCATAGAAGCCGGAAAAGCCGAGCATTTTGTGCCCGCCTGGCCCTGGGCCCCGATCGGTTTTGTGCTCAGGCGGTTACCGGAGTCGGTTCTGGCAAAGCTGTTCTGATCACTCCCGTGGGAGGTTGAGATGCGTGCAAGCCACTTCAGGACATCGACACTCACCCCCAGAGTAAAGCTCTGGGCGCTGGTGTTTGTAGCCGGAGCCTTGCTGGCCCTGTTCAGTCTTTCCCTGAAAGTCTTTGCGCAACAGGAATCGCCCCGTCAGGCCCTGGTGCTTTCGGTTGAAGGTGCGATTGGCCCGGCCACCATGGATTATGTGACCCGCGGTATTCGCCGGGCGGAGCGGGAAAGCGCCGGCCTGGTGGTGATTGAAATGGACACCCCGGGCGGTTTGATGGATTCCATGCGGGAAATCATCAAGACCATTCTCGCTTCCGATGTGCCGGTGGCGACCTACGTTTCACCCCAGGGTGCCCGGGCGGCCAGTGCCGGTACCTATATCCTCTACGGCAGCCACATTGCCGCCATGGCTCCGGCCACCAACCTTGGCTCAGCCACACCCGTGCAAATGGTTGGCCTGCCCGGCTCCACAAAACCTGAGTCCCCTTCTGAATCCGCCCCTGAAGAATCTTCGGAGGACACCGACCAGAGCGAATCGGCCGACAAACGTCGTGGCGACACTGCTATGGAGCGCAAGGTACTGGAAGATGCCGTGAGCTACATCCGCGGCTTGGCCGAGCGCCATGGCCGTAATGCCGACTGGGCGGAAGAGGCGGTTCGGGAGGCGGTCAATCTCGGGGCTACCGAAGCCTTGGAGCGTAACGTGGTGGACGTGGTGGTACCAAACCTCCGGGCGTTGTTAAGCGAGATTGATGGTCGCACTGTGCGCTTGGCCGCCGGTGATCGGGTGCTGGAAACCTCGCAACTGGAATTGGTGCGGGCCGAGCCGGACTGGCGCACCAAACTGCTGTCGGTGATTACTGACCCGAATGTGGCCTATTTCCTGATGATCATCGGCTTTTACGGCATTCTTTTCGAACTGGCCAATCCCGGCGCCGTAGTGCCTGGGGTGATTGGCGCAATCAGTCTGATTCTGGCCCTGTTCGCCTTCCAGGTATTGTCGGTGAATTACGCGGGCCTGGCGCTGATCCTGTTGGGGCTGGCGTTCATTGTCGGCGAGGCGTTCGTGCCCAGTTTCGGCATCCTCGGCATCGGTGGCATTGTGGCGTTTGTCACCGGCTCGGTCATTTTGATGGACGGCAGCCATCAGGACATTTCGCTGCCGACGATTGGTGGCACGGCGGTGGTGGCTGGGGGCTTTATTCTCTGGACGGTTACCCGGTTCATCGGCCTTCGGCGGCGCCACCCGGTCTCGGGTAGTGAGCAGCTGGTCCACGAACACGGTGTGGCACTGGATGATTTTGTCCCCACGTATGATGCCTTCGCGGGCCATGTACGGGTCAGCGGCGAACGCTGGAACGCCCGGAGTCAGGAGGCCATTGCCGCCCGATCGCAAGTGCGGGTAAATGGTATGGACGGCCTGACCCTGCTAGTGGAGCCCGGCACCGACGAACCGGCAGAGCGCACAGATTAAACATCAACGGCAAATCAAGGAGGCCGTATGAATCTCGGTGACATTATTCCCTATATTGCACCGACGGTGGTGCTGCTGCTGATCCTGGGGTCAGCAATCAAGATCCTGCCGGAATACGAGCGTGGCGTGGTCTTTTTTCTGGGTCGGTTCCAGGGCGTGAAAGGCCCGGGCTTGATCATCGTCATTCCCGGTATCCAGCAGATTGTGCGAGTTGACCTTCGGGTGATCACCCTGGATGTCCCGAGCCAGGACGTGATATCCAAAGACAACGTTACCGTGCGGGTAAATGCGGTGCTGTACTTCCGGGTGGTGGATCCGGAAAAAGCCATCATCCGGGTTGAAGATTATGGTGCCGCTACCAGCCAGTTGGCCCAGACAACACTGCGATCTGTTCTGGGCAAGCACGACCTGGACGAGATGTTATCCGAACGGGACAAGCTGAACGCCGACATTCAGGAGATCATCGATGCCCAGACCGAAGAGTGGGGTATCAAGGTGGCGAATGTGGAAATCAAACATGTGGATCTGAACGAATCCATGATCCGCGCCATCGCCCGTCAGGCGGAAGCCGAGCGGGAGCGCCGGGCCAAGGTCATTCACGCTGAAGGCGAGCTTCAGGCGTCGAAGAAACTGGTGGAAGCGGCTGAGGTGATGTCTGTGAACTCCGGTGCCATGCAATTGCGTTATCTGCAAACGCTGGCGGACATGAGCAACAACAACTCCTCGACCATTGTGTTCCCGTTGCCGATGGATCTGGTCAAGACCTTCATTCAGAACCAGGGGCCGGACAAGGCTGGGCAGGAAGAGCCGAAACCCTAATACCAAAGGGTTCTGCAGACATAAAAAAAGGCCGGATTAACCGGCCTTTTTTGCTAGCTGACAGCCTTACTTCTGGCTGGCACGCTCGAGCATACGCTTGGCGCGCTCGTTTGCTTCGTCAGCAGCTTTCTGGGCTGCACGGGCTGCAGCCAGAGCTTCTTCAGCAGTCTGCTGGGCAGTGCGTGCACTGCTGGCGGCGCTGTTAGCTGTGTTCAGGGCGTTGTTGGCAGTCTGCTCAGCGGAGCTGGCAGTTGCATTTGCTTCGTCGATAGCAGCTTGTTCAGTAGTGGCACAACCTGCAGTCAGAGCAGTAGCCAGTGCAAACCCGGCGATCGTCAGTTTACGCATTGTAAATCCCCTTATTGGTCGTTTTATTTCCTGTGATCCGGAAGCCGGTCAGACAGCTCCCTTCTGCTAGGCCCGATAGGCAGTGACTACCGGAGTCGTTAAACAGTGTAAAACACTCAGAGACAAAATGTTAACTAAGGATACGTAAATTTTCTTAGCTTATGACAACAACTTAATCCGGCTTTCATGGCGTTGTCACCAAGCAGAAAGAATCACGGAACGATGCGGATGGGGGTTCCATTCTGGACCAGTTGCCAGATTTCATCCATGGCTTCGTTGCTCACTGCAATGCAGCCATTGGTCCAGTCCAGCCCGGTGTAGGCAAAGGCCATGTCGCCGGCATTGTTGGGCAGGCCATGGATCATGATGCTGCCGCCGGGATCAAGACCCCAGGCTTCAGCCAGTTCCCGGTCGCGGGGGCTGGGGTAGGAAATGTGGATGGATTTATAGAAGTCGCTGCTGGCATTGCGCCAGTCCAGTACATAGTCACCCTCGGGTGTGCGTTCATCCCCCTCGTACAGCTTGTGGCCGACGGGATTGTCGCCGAGGGAGATCCGGTACTGGCGTACGGTTTCATCACCGCTGAGCAGGTAAAGGCGACGTTCTCCTTTGTTGACCAGTACCTGGGTAATCTCCAGCAGGCCTTCCATTAACGCCGGTTCCGGTGGGCTCGGCATCATGCGGGTGTCGGCCCGGGCCAGAAGCTCAGAGGCTGACGCCAGCAGAGGGGAGGCAATCAGGGCGATGGTCAGTAGAACTCGAACAATCATGAAACTCGCACAAATCGGTAAATGGTTAAACTTTGTTCATGCCGTTTATACCATAGCCTGGTAACGGGGTGATAAGGGGTTCTGTTACAGAGTTTGGCTTTTCTTGACCGGGATCCCATTCAGGAATCCATTTTCATGCCTACTTTGGTCACCCGGTCAGCGTCGGTGGCCCTGGCGACCAGGGTAACGGGCCCCAGCACAACCTTGTCACCAACCACCGGGTGGCCCTTGGTACGCCTGGCAAAACACTCAGCCAGGGAGAGTTCGGGCGGCAGCTCGTCAAATTCGATGCCGTACACCTGTTCAACATCCCCCAGCAGGGCATCGCCATTGAGCACAAAATCCCCAAAGAATGCCCGTTCTGCCAGATGCTTCGGCGCCTGCCTGCCGCTAAGGGCCTTGCCAAGATCCGGCAGCAAGGCTGGAGTGGCAAACATGGCCACCACATCGCCTGAGGCAACTTCCAGTTCCCGGGTCGGTTGCAGGCATTTGCGATCCCGGAAGATACCGGCAACGGCGGTATTGTCGGGTAGCCTGAGCTGGCCGAGGGCCCGGGGGCTTTCCCAATTCTTGCCGCGCAGCGGAAACAGCATCAGTTCGTGATCACCTGCGGCAGGCACATCCAGAGGTAGCCTGCGGTACGGATCTTCCCCTGCAGGCACCTCCAGTTTCAGTTTGCGCGCCAGTGGTGCCATGGTGGTGCCCTGTACCAGCAGCGATACCAGCACAATAAAGAAGGCGGCATGGAATACCAGCTGGGCATCCGGGAGGTCTGCAATAATCGGAAACAGGGCGAGCACGATCGGCACTGCGCCACGCAGGCCCACCCAACTGATAAACCCCAACTCCCGCCGATTGAACGCGAAAGGCCAAAGCGTGAGTAGCACGGTGGCCGGCCGGATCACGAAAATCAGCGCCAGTGCCAGAATCAGACCGCCACCGGCCAGCGGCACCAGATCCGATGGATTAACCAGCAGGCCCAGCATCAGGAACAGGCAAAGCTGCGCCAGCCAGGCCAGACCATCATGCACCTGAAGAATCATCGGCATCATCCGAACATGCCGGTTACCAATCACCACCCCGGTGAGGTAAATCGCCAGAAAACCACTGCCGCCGATGGCATTGGTGGCGGAGAACACGGCGATGCCGGCAGCGGCTACCAACAACGGGTAAAGCGACGGGGTCAGTCGTATCCGGTTGACCAGCTGAACCACGGCAAAGCCACCAAGGAGGCCGGCCACAGTGCCGATGCCGAACTGCTGTACCAGCATCATCAGGCCTTTGGCCAATGCCCCCTCTTTGTAACTGCCAATCAGGGTAACCAGCAGCAGAGTCAGGAAAATGGCCATGGGGTCGTTACTGCCGGACTCGATTTCCAGCGTGGCGCTGACCCGCTCGTTCAGATGCAGGCCCCGGCCCTGGAGCAGTGAGAATACGGCGGCAGCATCAGTGGAGGAAATGATGGCGCCGACCAGCAACGCCATCAGCCAGTGCAGGTCGAACACCCACCAGGCAACCAGTGCGGCGCCACCGGCGGTCAGGCCAACGCCGAGGGTGGCCAGCACCAGCGCCGGCCGCAGTCCCACCCGGAACGTTTCCACCCGGGTACGCATGCCGCCATCCAGCAGAATCACACCCAGCGCCAGATTGGCGATCAGGAAGGCCAGCTCGAAGTTGTCGAATTCGATGCCACCCGGGCCGTCCTCCCCCATCATCATGCCCACGACCAGGAAGATCAGCAGCACGGGCATGCCGACTCGGCTGGAAAGCGGGCTGAGAACGATGCTGATCACCAGCATCAAGGCGCCGATCAGGGTAAGTGTGGGATCCATCAGACTCCAGACCAAAGGGGCTTGCCCGAACGCAGGGCCCGGGCTTATATTGCTGTGGCAATCATTATGCAGGCGGGCGTAGCTCAATGGTAGAGCAGAGGCTTCCCAAGCCTACGACGTGGGTTCGATTCCCATCGCCCGCTCCAAACCGATACCCGCACACATCCTGATACCTCCTTAAAACTCCGTTTTTTCAATCGCTTAAGTAAGCTTAATGTCTTTATACGCCCGTGTATATCCTTGTACCTCGGGGCCCGTTGTGTATAGCGGCTTGTATGGTAGTTTCAATGGCGAACTAAGCTATACAAACGGAAACCGGAATGAAGCGCAAAGAAATCAAGCGAACCCCGCTGGCTGAGACAGTCCTGCGGAGCCTGGAGCCTGATGAGAAACTCTACAGGGTCAAAGATGGGCCGAACCAGCTGCATTTTACCGTGGCTGCTAATGGCTCTAAGCGCTGGGAGGTCAGATTTAAAAGGCCTGATGGTAAGTGGAGCTGGCTGGGTGTTGGTGGTTACCCGGCTGTTAGCGCCAAGTTTGCCCGAAAACAGGCCGATCTCATTCAGGCACAGGTATCGGACGGGAAGGACCCTCGGGAAGTTCGCCGTGCTGAGGAAGCAGCCAAAAAGGCGTTAATTGAACATCCCTTCTCGGAGTCTTGTGAATACTGGTACAACAAGAAACTCGATGATGGTTATGCCAAAAGTACTGCCAAACAGATGCGTGGATATCTGGACAATGACATCCTGCCTGAACTTGGAAACATTCCGATCAAGCAGATTACGCCAAAACAGTGTGCCGACCTGCAGCACAAGATCGAGCTCAGCCAGAGCTTCGATAAAAGCAAGAAGGTTCGTCAGGCGCTGAACCAGATCTTCCGTTACGCCATCGGGCGCGGAATCTGCGAGACCAATCCCGCGTCTGAACTAAGGTATATCGCCAAGCGAAGAGGTGGAAAAACTCCTTTCCCTCATTTATTAGAGCCTGAGCTGCCAGATTTTCTGAGAGCCGTGGAATCCTCCACCTCCCGGATACAGACCGTGATTGCTATGAAAATGACGCTTTTCACAGCATCTCGTCCTGGGATGGTCGTCAAGGCGGAGTGGACGCATGTAAATCTGGATCTGGCGTTGTGGGTTGTGCCCGAGGGGAATATGAAAAACAGGACTCAGCACATTGTTCCCCTTCCGGTTCAACTCGTGGCTTTGCTGAAAAAACTCAAAGAAATGACCGGTCGGTCCCGGTACCTGTTTCCAAGTATCGGGCCAAAGAATCCGACCATGCCCACAGATTCGATTAACAAGATGCTACGGGGCATCGGTTATAAGGGGCGATTGACCGGCCACGGTTCGCGGCACACCGCTTCTACCCTTCTGCATGAGCATGGCTGGCACCATTACCACATTGAAGCCCAGCTCTCTCACAAGATGCCGGGTGTTGCCGGTGTCTATAACCAAGCCGCGTATCTGGAGGCCCGCCGGGTGATGATGCAATGGTATGCCGATTATCTGGACGCGCTAAGGAAAGGGTTGACTGAAAAGCAGAAAAAGAAATTTGAGCAGCGTGTTGTCGAGGCAATGATCCGGTATCGGCCGGTCGAACCCGGCCAACAGGTTGCTGCTTGAAAATCGGCTCACCCGGGTCTTATTTCAAATTTATTGAAATTAGACGCCACACGGCCACCGAATCCGGCAATAGTATAGGTGTCGTTCTTAACAAATTCAGGAGCGGCACCTATGGCCAAGAAAATCCAGAAAATCCTTATCCGCCAGAAAACCTTGATGGAAATGCTCGATCTCTCCAGCAGTGGGTTCTATGAGCTGAAGAAGCGTGATCCCACCTTTCCTAGGCCGATCAAGGATGGCAGTTCTCAGCAGGCTCCAGCCTTTTATGTGTATGAGGAGGTTCGTTGCTGGCTGATTGACCGGATTACAGCTCGGGATGAAAAGCGTTGATTGAGTTCGCTTTGGATAGTCACACCTCTCTTGGGTTGTATCAGTGTCGAAGTTCGACAGGCAAATGCTACATCAGGAGCTTGGCCGCATGAGTTCGTAACCAATCCCTGCGTTTAGGGTAATCCGGCATGACCCGCGCCATCTCCCGCCAGAACTCCGGGGAATGGTCATGGCGTATCAGGTGGCAGAGTTCGTGAACCACCACGTAATCCACCATCCGGTTAGGTGCCATCATGATCTGCCAGTTAAATTCCAGCTTGCCCTTGGCGGTGCAGCTACCCCAGCGAGATTTGAAGGTTCGGATTCCCACTCCGGCAGGCTCCACACCAACCACGGGCGCGAAGCGGTTAACTTTCTCGGTCAGCTTCTGTTCTGCTTGCCGTTTGTACCAGCGCACAAGGGAGTTGCGGACCATGTGGGGTTGTTCGGTGCCGTTGGGGACGGTGACCACCAAGCGCCCGTTCAATAGCTTCACAGGCGCGAAGTTGCCTGTTTCTACCTTCAGCCGGTAGTTGCGCCCCAGATAGCTGAAGGCTTCGCCAGACACATAGCGTTTGCTGCTGGCGGGGGTCATTTCCCGGTGCAGAGTGATCTTTTCTTTGATCCAGCGGCGTTTGGCTGCCAGTAACTGGTCGATCTTTTCGGCAGGGGTGTTCACGGGCACCACCACAGACACGGCACCGTCTTCCACCCGAATATCCGCAGACTTGCGGCGGTTGGTGCGGATGATCTCGGCAATGAAGCCGTGACCATCCCTATATTCTGGTTTGTGTGCAGCTGCCATCATTTGAACTTGTTCTGTGCCAGTTCCATGAACCGATCCTGAACCACGTTCACCAAGGCTTTCTCGCCAAACGAACAGTCCAGAACGGCCCGTTTGATTTCTTTCTTCATTCGCTTCACTTCGTCCGGTTTACTGAAGAAATCCACAATCTGGGTGGCTTCATCGAACATGCCTACCAAGTCCTGGCTGGTTGCCTTGATTTCGTCGTGTACGGCTTCGCTGATGGCATCTTCACCGGCATGGCTGGTGACTTCTGCCATCAGGATGTTGTAGAAGGCGAACTCGGTTTCACTCAGCCCCAGATCGTCCGCCGCCTGTTTGTGTTCGGACTCCATGCTATCGACCATCTGAAGCAGCAGTTCCAGCTGCTGGTCCCACTTGCCCGCAGTCTTTTCGATAATGTCACGCAGTCGAAGGCTCAGGGACTTGTAGTATTCCGGGTCTTCGTCCAGGTTCACCGTAATGTGGTGTTTGATGGCGCTTTCGATTTCGGAGGCGCGGGATTCGGGGGATTTGATCTGCTCCACGCTCTCCTTGAAGTTCGCTGCCATCAGGTCCACGGGTGGAATCTTCGGGTCTACCCCGGTGCTGATGATGTGTTCGTCCACCAGCTGGCGGACTTTCGCCCCAGCATCGCTAATGTTCAGTCCGGGGTCACGGTAGCGGTTACGGGCGGCGTTCTGCACCTTACCCCACAACTTCAGGTCCGGAATGAACGGCTTGGCGGCGGTGTCCGGCAGGATCACCTCCATCTGCTTGGCGAACTTCCTGAACGCCAGTTCGAACTGCTGGCGGGTGTCTTCATCTTTCAGGTGCAGCACGTAATCATCCACGTCTGTACCTTTCACCTCGGCAAAGATGGCAGCCACACGGGTGTGAGCCGATTTCAGGCGCGGTATCTCGTCTTTCAGGGTGTGGTAGGCGCCTTCCACGTCCTCACTGCTGAACTGCTTCAGCGCGTCGGTCAGGTAGTCTGACAGCCCGTAGTAATCCACCACGTAACCGCAGGCTTTACCTTTATAGGTTCGATTCACCCGTGCGATTGCCTGCATCAAGGTATGGTCTTTCAGGCTCCGATCGATATACATCACCTGTGCAATGGGCGCATCGAAGCCAGTCAGCAACATATCCTTCACGATCAGGAAGCTGGTGGGGTCTTCATCCATCGGTTTGGTGAAGTTCCTGATTACCTGCTTTTGGTGCGCACTGTCGGCGTACTTGCTGAGGTATGCCGGGTCGTTGTGAGTGCCGGAAATGATCACTTCGGACGGGGGCGCTTCCAGCTCGTCCAGGGTCTTTTTGAATACCGTGGCTGCATGGCGGCTGCCCACCACTATCATGGCTTTGAAGCCGTTGGGCTGAATCTTTTCCCGGTAATGCTTGAGCAGGTCGATACACACCCAGCGAATGCGGGCGGGGGCTTCCCGTACAGCGCGCTCCACACCGTATTTTTTCTTGATTTCCCGCTTTTCGTCGTCGCTTTTGTCTTTGAAGTATTCTTCAAACAGCGCGTCCAGCGAATCACCCACCACATCGCTCTGAACCTGGCGACCTTCGTAGATGATGCGTACCGTGGCACCGTCATCCACCGCTTCGTTGATTTTGTACTTGTCGATGTAGCCGCCGAAGGCCTTGTCCATCTTCTGGGACTTCAGCAGGGGCGTGCCGGTAAAACCGATCTTCGGGGCGTTGGGCAGGGCGGCGTTGATGGTCATTGCCAGCCCGCCAAACTGGGTGCGGTGAGCTTCGTCCGCCAGCACAATGATCTTGTCGCTGGGGTTCAGGTCGGAAAAGTCACCTTCCTGTTCCGCTTCCTGAAACTTCTGCACCATGGCGGTCACAATGTCGGAAGAATCCTTGGACAGCAGTTCCTTCAGTTCCGCCACGGAACCAGCGTTGTAGATGGTTTCGTTTTGAGCATCCCGGAAGGTTTTGGACAGTTGCCCGTCCAGTTGGGTGCGGTCGGTCACGAACACCAGTTTGTACTGCTTCAACTTCGGGTCACGGCGCATCTTTACCGCCAGCATGACCATGGTCAGGGACTTTCCGGACCCTTGGGTATGCCAGACTACCCCGGACTTTTCCTTGCGCGTGGTGCCGTTCTTGAGCCGCTCTATGACCTTGTTCACTGCCCGGTACTGCTGATACCGCGCCACCTTTTTGATCAGGCGACCATCTACTGGCTCAAACAGGGTGAAGTTCTGCATCAGGTCCAGGAAGCTGGCTGGGTTGAACATGCCAGCAAGCAACCGCTGTTGTGGGGTGACTTCGCCTGAACGGGTTCCGGCACCTGAAGCGATCTGTTTCGCGGCAACCAGATACTCTGGTGAGGGCACGTCACCGGTCTTGTGGATGGGTGCAGTCGAGCCGGTGGAGATGAAGTCAGACTGCTGAAGCATCGCCCGGATATCCGCATCAGTAAATGGGTAAGCGTCCTTCCAGTCCCCGTAATGCTGGGCGCTAGAACTGATCGTGCCCACCTTCGCCTGATCCCGACAGGTAGACACCATAAGCTGGTTGTACCAGAACAGCTTCTGGGCACCTTCGTCGTCTTCCGGGTTGCGGAGGTTGGCGTAACGGCGTAGCTGGTTAATCCCTTCGGCTACTGCGTCGGCAATATACGGCGATTTGCACTCAATCACCGCCAGCGGCAAGCCGTTCACGAAGCAGACGATATCCGGGATGATGTTCTGGTTGAGGCCTTCAACCTTGAATTGATTGGTACACAGGAATTCGTTGTTTTCAGGGTTATCGAAGTCGATAACCTTGACCGTCTGCCCCTTGCGACCGGCACCCAGGTCCTGTTCCACCGACAGGTAGTTCACCAGCAGGTCGTAAATGGACTGATTGTATTCCATCAAGCCCGCATGATTGGGGTGAGTGAACTCGCGGATGACTTTGCGCAGGTTCTCGTCACTGATCCATGGGTTCAGCCGGACCACGGCAGCTTCCAGCCGTTTGGACAGCACCACATCCCGGTAGTAGCCCCGTTCACCTGACTCTGAACCTGCGGCTGTCGGCACCAACGCCGATCCCGGTAAATAATTCCAGCCAAGGCCTGTTAGTTGTTCGATGGCGGGCAGTTCAACCTTTTCGACTTCATCCTGAAACAAGGAAAGCTCCCTGGTAAGCATGTGCCTGCTGCGAGAGGCAACTAATTGGTATTAACCTAGATTAGCAGTTTGAAGGGAGAAATTGGATGTCAGCCGGCGCGCCATCGGGCCAGGCGCTTATCACATTCGTCCTCAGGCAAGCGGGCCCCGGCCTTGAGCATGGCCGTTAATGCGGTGAACAGCTCTGTGGGTGGTAGAACCCGGTGGTGTTCCAGTTCATCCAATATCCAGAGCACGCCTCGAACATCCAACGAGGCGCGTCGGCCAGATTTCCGAAGGGCCCCATCATTAGTCAGCAAAGTCCAGCCCCGCGCCCTGGCCATGAAGTAGCAGGACACATCCGCCAGCGAGGAGTTATTCAGCGTCTGCTTTAGACCAAACAACTCCAGGGTTTCATCACTGCTGATCGCTTCGATGACGAGCCCCATGTCTTGCAGTTGCGCCCCGGGTGGTTTCCGAAGCTCCCGCCATACAAAATCCGTGGTGACGAACTGGTGTGGCAACTGAAAGACTTTTTCCAGCAGGTTACTGTGGTGCAGGTCGATCCAGATGTTGGTATCAGAAACGAGAATCTTCGTGGGCATCGGCGCCGTCACCTGCTTGTCCGTTAGCCATCACATCCTCGATCTCTCCCAGACCGACACCCAGTAATTCCGCCGCTCTGGATGGAGTTACAAGCCCCTCAGCCAGCGCCCGGTAAACGAGTTGGCGCAGACGGTAGGAATTTTCCGAATCCAGGGATTCTGGCTCGTTCTTTCGATAACCACGGGACGACCAGAAGCGGAAAGTACTCTGATAGAACCCCTGTTGAACGATATCCAGGTCATAGAGACGCCTCAGCAAAGCCTGAATGGAAATGCCCCATTCTTCTTTCGCCAGAAGGAACTCCTTCAGCAGTACCCGGCTCCGATGGTTGCCAAAAGTCGCCCGAACCTGGCTAGCAGGAAATAGAAACGCACCGGCAAAACGGTGGCACCAGTTTTCTTCTTCGCGAGTGCTATGAATGTCATTGGGAATGTTCATCACCAGATGACCGAGTTCGTGGGCCAGATTGAACCGTTGCCGTTCTCCCGGGCGAGAGGTGTTGCTGACGATAACTGCATCAGCGCCGTCATTGACCACCGCGCACAAACCATCGAACTTCTCATGGGCTTCAAGACCGACAACCTTGATGCCATTTTCTTCCAGAGTCTCGGTGAGGTTGGCAATCGGATTTGTTCCCAGGTGCCAAGCTTTCCGCAGGTCTTCGGCTGCCTTTTCGATCTCGTCGGTGTTCGACACCCGAAAATGTTCCCGCCACTGGGCGAAACCGTTGTCGTCATTTTCGTTATCAAACAGACGTTCGGCGGCCAGGTAGCGCTCCAGGTGCTCTCGAACCTGTTCTTTAACCGCTTCCTGCTGCTTCTTACCGAACGCTGAATGCTTTCGAAAATCCACCTCGCCCAGTTCTACGGAATCCGAGCGGAAGAAGTATTCAGGATTCACGCCCAGCACATCCGCTAGCTGAATCAAGCGAGTTGAATTGGGCGCATCCTTACCCTGCTCATATTTCGACAGAGCCTGTTTGGTAATGTCTCCAATCTGGTCAGCGACCTGTTGCAGGGACATATTTTTCAGGACTCGTGCACGACGCAACCGATCATGCAACATGGCTCTCTTCCTTAATGTTGACAACTATTGGTTGACGATTTTAGTTTAAGCTTGACGAGTGTCAACCTAGTAGGTAGATTGGTTACACAAACACACAAGATGTAGTGTTTTTCGCCTCAAACTTGAATTGGCGGAGTAGCAGGAGAGTCTGAAGGGCTTTCTCTGGAAAGATTCCCGGCCCGGGTGGGGGCCCGAACCGGGAGGACGCAAAAGAGCAGGACTCAGCATGGCGGCCCTGTTCTCTTGGCAGGTTGCAATCGCATATTGCGCACGAAAGAGTAGACCTCACCGCGCAGCACGTCAACTTTGCGAAGTTTCCAAGGCCGTGATTATTACAGGAGATGATCCCATGGCTCGCAAAGACGACTATGAGATTATTTTCCGCCCTTACATCCGTAAGAACGGAAAGATCATCCGCCCGAAGAAGGGCAAGGTCTTTCCGATCAAGGTTCGTAAGAAGCGGTGATTGAATGGCGGGGGCGATTGCCTCCGCCATTTTTACTTTTACGCGACGGCACTTTCTTGCTCGCCGAGTTTAACTCTAACCTTGCCGGTTAGCAGGTCTTGCATGAGGGCACGTTTAAGGCTTTGGCGTAAAGACAATTGCATCGATTTGCTGTCAATCTCATCGTCCAAGGCACTCAGCGCATCCGCAATCCTTATTTGTTCTTCTCGTGGAGGGATTGGCAACTTTATTCTCTTGAAGCTATCAAAGTACAGCCGTAATCGGTCTCCCGTCAGACCTTGTGAATAGCGACGTAGCAACTGTATTACCGCTGGACTTTTGAGTAGGTAGCCGAGGAAGTCGGAGTGGATTCGCTCCGACGGGCGACACACAACATAAGCTGGGCTAACCAAGCAGTTCGTTGGTGCGATTCCTGATGCTCCTTGCCACATGCGCATCATGTTGTAGGCCAAATCTCCCTGCTTAGCGAGTCGGTTCTCACTGGCGTCAAGACCAGAAGTGACTCGTCTATCAACTGTATCCCTTAGCACCATCCCACCGTCCATGAGAACCGAATAGATTGGCAAACCTTCAAGTCCACGAGTTCTTCTCTCAGAGAGGAAGCTACCCACTTCTAAAACTTCCCAAGTCACCGGAATCTTTCCCACCGGCGAATCACTAAACTCCGTATGCGGAACGCCGCCCGATCCAATCCCTTTGGTCAATAACTCCTGCATCATGCCGGTTTTCAGGTCTTTCAGCTTGTCGATCTGTGCGCGTGTTTTTTCGATCACGTCATCGACGGATGACAGGATGGCTGCGATTTTTTGTTGTTCCGAAAGAGGAGGGAATGATATAGGAATCGCCATTAAGCTAAGTTTCGATATATTTTTCATCGAATTGCTCGTACCTGTAGCGGCATCAATTATTTGCCTAGCAACATGATCAGACCTCAAGCAATAGCCGAACCACCGTGGATCGAAGTTTTTGTGTATGGTTAGTTGCCATATCCGATCTGGGAGGAATAAGTTTTTATAATCTCTGTCTACAAATCCACTTTGTCCTACCAATGCAGGCGTATTCATTCGGCTGAACAGGATGTGGTCTTTTCTAGGCTGTATCCTTGCCCTCTCTCGGTCAATTGGGAGGATTGCCTTGTTCTCATCAGGGGCGAAGCGACCATCCACCAATGAACTGGTTTTTAATACCCCGCATTCGGCAGCATTAGCTGGTCGATTTTCCGAGTTGACGCTTACTCCACCTTCTGCCGTAACAATTGCATCGCCTATGACGCCACTAAGCCAGTCGCGGGGATAAGTTCTACTCATACCCCAGCTCCTTCAGATACCCCTTCATCACACTCTCAGCTTCAGCCACCTGTGTATCCAGTTCGCTCAACGACACCCGGTACTTGTCCCACCAGCGTTCCAGTTGGGTAATTAACTTGGCATCCACTTGACCCACGGCTTCCCGAATAGCTTCTTTGGTGCCGATCTCCGGTTTGAAGTCGTAGTAGTCCGCATCTCGCTTCACGAACACCGTGGACACATCGAAGTCTTCCAAAATCTCTTCCCGGATGTACTCGCTTTCCACTTCCCGCACCGGAATGCCACCATGCAGAATGGCACGCACGTCGAAGATTTCCGTGGGAGGGCTGGTGTCGGCGTAGCGGCGGATGTTGAGGTTGTAATCGTTTTCGGCGATCTCCGCCAAGCTGACGACTTTTGAATAGCGTTTAATTTCGGCGTAGTCGTCGAAGGTCTGGACGATCTTTTCAATGTCCTGCTGGCGAAGTTTGTTCTGGTTCTTGCCCTCTTCATATTCCAGTTCGCTGTTGATGAACAGCACCTTGCCTTTACGCTCTGCCGGTTTGTTCTTGTTGATGATCAACAGGCAGGCGGGAATGCCTGTGCCATAGAACAGGGCTGCCGGTAGACCCACTACGGCTTCCAGCAGGTCATCGTTCAGAATGCCCTGGCGAATGGCTTTTTCACTGGAACCCCGGAACAGAACACCGTGGGGCATGACTACGCCCATCATGCCTTCTGCGTTCAGGCTGGCAATCATGTGCTGGACGAATGCCAGGTCACCGGCATCCTTGGGCGGCGTGCCGTAGGGAAAGCGACCATAAGAATCGCTGTCGGCTTCTTCCTTACCCCACTTCTTCAAGCTGAAGGGCGGATTGGCAATTACCCGGTCAAAGGTCATCAGTTCCCCGCCTTGGGTATGCTGGGGCTCGCGCAGGGTGTCACCCTTGCGAATGTCCGCGCTGTAGACCCCATGCAGGAACATGTTCATCTTGCAGATTGCCCAGGTATTCAGGTTCATCTCCTGACCGAACAGGGACAAGTTGGAAGGGTTTTCACCGTTGGCAGCCAGATAGTTGCGGGTCTGTACCAGCATACCGCCAGAACCGGCGGTGGGGTCGTAGATACGCATACCGGCATGAGGCTTCAGCAGGGCAACCAGCAGCTGCACCACTTCAGACGGGGTGTAGAACTCACCGCCTTTCTTACCGGCGCTGTCCGCGAACATCTTGATCAGGTATTCGTAGGCGGTGCCCAGCAGGTCCGGACGTTCGAAGTCTTCGTTGCGCAGGCGGTAGCGGCTGAAGTGCGTGAGCAGGTCGCGCAGCTTTTTGTCGGACAGCTTGTTCTTGATGTTGAAGTCGATGGAAACCAGAACCCCTTCCAGAACGGGGTTGTACTCTTCAATGGCTTCGGTGGCGGTGTTCAGTTCAGAGCCAATGTCGTGCTTTAGGTCTTTGATTGCACCCCAGCGGGCAACGGGCGGTATATAGAAGGTCTTGTCGTATTCGTCCTCATCGTCCGCCAGTTCGCGGGCTTGTTCTTCGGTCTTGCCCTTGTCCATGTAGTACCGGACAACGCCTTCCTGTGCTTCTTCAAAAGCGTCTGACAGACGTTTCAGAAACATCATCCCGAAGATGTAGTCCTTGTATTCGGATGCGTCCATGTTGCCACGCAGAATGTCGGCGGCTTCCCATAGGAAGGATTCAAGTTGCTGAAGGGTGATGTTGTGGCTCATTCAATGGGTTCCATCTACTGCAATGAGCATGGGGCGTGTGCCGAACAAGGACGGGCGAAAATCAGTTTGGCCCCATGCGGGTGAAAACGGGTTTGAGTTTATCGGCGTGGGCCTGTGCCGGCAATGTGCATCGCCGGATACCAAGAGCTCATTCGGCCGCAGTGGACTCCAACTGGACTCCAAAGGCACTTAGAGCCGCTTTTTTGTAAGGTCGTGCTGCGGCGCAATTTGCGTAAGTCCATTTCGAGTACACTTCGGGTCCACTTGCCGTGCTCACCTTTCTTGCTAGACCCTTCTTCTTTGGGAGCAAGCCGGGACTCTGGGTGTGGGATATTCTTGAGTTTACGTGGAAAATTCGCGTTTTCACGCGTTGAGCTCTTCAGAGCAATGCGCCAGACTTATCATCAAATCCTCACTTCCATTTTTGGACTACGAGGGGTGCTAGCTGGGCATTTTAAATAATCAGCATTTACAACCGGCTTCGCCGGAGCCAGAAATGATCCCCGTGATCACCCTCCTCAATGGATCTCCGAGATCCAATCCAAAACTGCTGGCCACGCCAGCAACTCCCGCACGAGCGCCTATCAACGCCAACACAAAACCCGATCTGCTAACCACTCAGCAGTGCTGCTGTTTATATAGTGAGATGGATATAGGTAAGAGACTTGCAAACACACTGATATCAGTAAGTTGCAAGCCTAATCAATGACCGATATTTGCGGAAAAGGTCTACGTTAACTCCGCAACTGAGCAACAAGGACCGTTACCAGCGCATCATCGTTGGCTGCTCGCCTCCCCGGTCATCCCACCGCCGTTCGGCAAACCCTCCGTTGCGATATCTCGCTGATTACGAGATGCCGCTCCCCGTGCACGCTGTCGATTCTCGATCTCGTGTTCACGGCCCGCAATCGAGACGCACAAGTGCTGATACACCAGCACGATGGATGCTCCCACCGTCAAGGCCTTCAATGCTTTGGCACAGTCACACTTAATGCGGACTACGGGGCGGAGCATCAGCGTGGGGACCGGCTCTTTGCCCCAGATTCCGCATGGTCGGCCACGCACTCTGTATTCATGATTTTTCAACAGAACGGAGGATGGAATGAGCAACAAATCTGTCAAAAGTGGCCGCCGCTCTGCTGTATTTGTGCGCTACTGCAAACGCTGTGAGATGAACGATGCTAGGAAAATCGATCGGGAATTCATCCTTCAATTCGGGGCCTACATCAAAGCCCGATTGAATGGTGACTACGAGTGGCCTGATGGGGATGTCGATGAGCAAATCAGCGTCGCATACGCACACAATGCCATCAGCACGGTTAACACCGTTATGCGAGCATTTCGGGGTGATGGCCAATTGACAGTGTCGGCCCGGGAACTCCTTGGTGTTTGCAGGCAATCGGTGAGGACCAAAGAGATCCAGGCGGATGTCCTCGATACCAAGCATGCAGTCGATCTTGCAATCGCTGCCGGATTCGTGCGTGGTGCGGCCGTAATTCTGATGGCTCGTGCCTGGGGTATGCGTGTACGGGAATGCGTCATTCAGGACCTTGACCGTATGAAGCGGGAAATCGAGGCTGCTGGAGAGGTGACGATTCTCGAAGGTTGCAAAGGCGGACGGAAATCCAAAGACCGCACCATCAAGGCGAATGAATTTCGAATGGAAGCGTTGCGATATGCCATCGAGGTTCGACCGGAAGGATCCCGAAACCTGTTGTCGAAAACCGACACGGTAAAGTCGTTTTTGCTGAACGACGTAAATCCATGCCGGCAGTTTTTGCAGTCATCCGGAATTCCTCACTTCATGGAACTCAGGGCGGGTTTTGCCCAGGATATCTACGAGGAAGTGATGGGCGGGCCGTCGCCGCTGAAAGAGCCAATTCGAGACAAAATCATGGACCGGCTTGCCAGGGAGGAAGTGGCCAGGCAGCTGGGCCACAACAGAGTGTCAGTAGCCAGTTCTTATGTGGGAGGAACGCGCGATGCAGCTTGACCACATTTTGCGGCGATTGGATTTCAGTGCACTCAGTGAAACGGAGCGGAAACGGTACATCAACCGGATGATCCGGATTGTTTCGGTAATTGAGGCGCAATTCCCTCACGTAACCCGGCCAGAGCAGATTAAGTTGAAAAATTGTCAGTTCTTTCGGAATGTTTGGCTGCCAGCCCATTCGTCGTCTGACGCAACAAAAAGCGAATATATGCGTGCACTTGGACTGATTATCAGAGCGACGGGACGACCAGAAACGTGGATGGGCGCTCTCGGTGTAAAGACAGCGACGGGACAAGGAGGTCGTCCAGGGAAGATTGGTGTTAAGCAGTCGAAAAAGTACTACTGTTAGCAGATTCAGGATCGGATGGAAACGGATTGGAGAGGTCCCCACAATGCCGGTACATGAAAGTGAGACTTCCGGTGGCGACGACCAGGAACTGCTGCAGCTGAAACAGGCAGCCTGGCAGGACGTGCTTGAGCTATTCGATGTAGACGAAGCTGTGGCCCGGGACTGGATAGGGCGCCCCCGGCTGTTTTTGGGCAATGTCGCGCCGGAATGTTTGCTGAAGACTCAAGCGGACATTGTTCGGCTGCAGCGTTATATACAGCAAATCCAGCTGGGCATAGTTCCGTAGATGTGAGAGTTTTTCTTGGCAAAGAGCCCCGGTCATCGAGGGTGTGACCGGGGCGGCTCCATAGTTATTAGTGCAGTGTGGTTGACTCATCCACCAGCAAACGCGCGCCGGTATCGAAATCCAGAGTGGCCAGAAGCCGTTCAGGCTCGTCCGAGTTCTGGTACATATCAATGCTGATCCAGCTGTCGCCGCGGTGCATCTGGACATTGATGTGCAGGTCGCCACAGCCGAACTCGGATGAGAGTGCGGTAGCGAGCTTTTTGGCTTCGGTGATTGATTTCATAAACAATTGACCTCTAGAACCAAGTGTTCGTTTTGATGTCGCCTAGCTGATCCACCGATGACTTTTTGGGTGGAGTTCGCGTGATAGACGATCCTGAGTTGTCGGTGTCATCGCACAGGTTGTCGAGCGTTTCGGTGATAGTGGCGGTGCTGCCGTCGAAACAGGACAAATCCAGTGTCGCTGTGCTCGCTTGGAAGCCATCGAGAGTTTCTGCGACAGCCAGCGCTTCTTTGAGCAATGAACTGATTTGGTCGAGTACGTTCTTCATAGATAAATCTCTTGTGGAATTAGATTTTTGACCGGTCGAATTCCACAATACACGATCACAGTGTTTGACCAAGCAATTGGCTAAGAGCCAACCAACTTGTCGGGGATTAGTTGATTACTACAGGAGTATTGACATGAGTGACGCGCGGGCTGTGGCCGAGCTGAGGGAGCAGGTCTATTGTGAGGTCCTGGAGCTTTTCGAAGACGATAGAGTGAAGTGGACCCCAAATTTTG
>NZ_AXBW01000024.1:0-97522 GCF_000475355.1 Marinobacter sp. C1S70
GGTGGCAGCTTTGCCGTGGAATCAGTGGCAGCTTTCGCGTGGAATGGGTGGCAGGCTTCGTCTGGAATCAGTGGCAACCTTGGTCTGGAATACGCAGTCCTGATGGCTATATACTACTCGACTAAACGATACGAGACCTTTAAATGATGCATAAGGCTGGGGCTATATACCTAAGGAAGATCTGAATAACCGCTGGTTTTTGCCCCTTTTCCGCAATCTTGGCGGAAAAGGGGCGCATTGGTCTTACGCTGCAGGTTTTTTATCAATCAGCAGGTTGCTGAAAGCGACCAGCAAATGCAGACGGTTGGTATACTTGGCATTTAAAAGCGATATGCAACACCGATGCTCACGATAGTGGGGTCCACTTCCATTTTTGCCTGAACAGGGGCCGGGCCCAGGTTACCGGTGATATCCGCCTCGAAGGGTGCATATCTAACGTCAAAATTTGCCGACCAGTTATTGTGTATCCTCCAGCGAAAACCAGCCTGAACCGCAGGGGCCCATGTATCTTCGACGTCGAAGTCGGTTAGTGCGCGATCCTTCTCATCTAAAAAGAGAATCCGTCCTACACCCGCTCCAAAGTACGGAGAGAAGTTGCTACCCGTTAAGACATGATACTGAAGCGAAAGAATTACCGGACCATAATCTGTTTGACCAAGAAAAAGACCGGAGAGAGACTCTTCGCCCTGGAGGTCCGCACTAGCGGGAATGCCGCCAAAAATGTTAAATGCCAGCTGATTACTCAGAAAATACGACACGTCGAATGAAACGGTCGTATCGTTGTTAATAGACAGGTTGGAATTTGGAACGGGGGCACCCCCCGCAGAGGCTGATCGCAAATCTTCATCGGTTAAAACTCTAGTGGCATTCAGTCCAACCACCCAGTCGCCTCTACTGTAAACCGGCTCAGATTGAGCGTTGGCCAGGCTCGCAGCAAGTGAAAGTAAAAGGAACGCCACTAACGAGACTTTACTAATTATTTTAGGTTTCATTTTTTTATTATCCTTTTTGGTATTAAAACAAATTGGCTTTAGGTAAAACTGCAATTTTTCGTAACACAAATGCCACTCATTGATGCTAGCTTGCCGGTTTATTGACTAACACTTCCCCATATTCAGAGCGCAACTTGTTTTTTAATACTTTCCCAGTGGCATTGCGTGGCAATGCTTCCACAAAGATCGCGCGATCCGGGATCTGCCACTTGGCGACTTTCCCCTGATAATGAGCAAGAAGTTCCTCCTCCGTAATATTTGCGTCGGGTATTTTTACTGCCAACAGGATCGGTCGTTCGTCCCATTTATCATGGGAGGCCGCCACTACGGCAGCTTCATTGATGGCAGAATGGCCCATTGCGATTCCCTCCAATTCGACTGTAGATATCCATTCACCACCAGATTTAATAATATCTTTTGAGCGGTCACGTATTGTCATAAATCCATCATCATTGATCGAAGCAACATCACCTGTCTCGAACCAACCGTCTTCCTCAAGAGTCTGATTTGGTTCAACACCGAAGTAATCGGCTACCACCCAATGACCACGGATGCGGAGATTTCCCTGAGCAATGCCATCTTCGGGCAGTTGATGACCGTCTTCTCCTACAATTTTGAGCTGCACCCCGTAGGGAGGCCGTCCCTGGCTTTCACGGATTTTGTTTCTTCCTTCCTCCGAAAGAGTATTGTGTTTCGACAGCAGTGCGTTGACGGTTCCGATCGGTGATGTTTCTGTCATTCCCCATGCATGGACAACTTCTACGCCATACTTACCACGAAACTCCGACATCATTGAGGGCGGACAAGCGCTACCCCCTATCACCGTCCGTTTAAGCGACTGTGCCGAGGAGCCAAGCTCGTCCAAAGCCGAGAGAAGTCCCTGCCAAATCGTAGGCACACCCAGCGCAATCGTTACGCTTTCTGAATCGATCAGCTTGACCAAACTTTGCCCATCCAGGCCAGGACCAGGCAACACCAGTTTGGCTCCAACCATCGCCGTAATGTAGGGTACCCCCCACGCATTTACGTGAAACATAGGAACAACCGGCATCACCACGTCCCGTGCCGATAAATTCAGTGCGTCAGGTTGAGCAGCTACCAGCGCGTGCAGAACGGTGGAGCGGTGTGAATAGAGCACCCCTTTGGGATTTCCAGTGGTGCCCGATGTATAGCAGAGGCTTGAAGCCTGGTTTTCGGCGATTTCAGGCCAATTCGCGTTAGGCGTTCCTCGCTGGAGAAACTCTTCATAAAACAACAATCCTGGAAATTGCGCTGCAATTTCTTCGTCCGGTTCGGACATCAATACAAATTCCTCAACCGTCTCCAGTCGGTCACGGATATTTGAAACAATGGTAAGGAACGTTTTGTCAAAGAATATGACTTTGTCTTGAGCATTGTTGATAACGTAAACGAGTTGTTCTGGAAACAGTCGCGGGTTAATGGTGTGACACACCATCCCGCCACCAGAGATGCCAAGATAACATTCCAGGTGCCCCACGTTATTCCAACAAATGGTCGCGCACCGATCCCCCTGGACATAGCCTGCCGTTCGAAGCGCTGACGCAAGTTGTCGCGACCGCTCCGAAACAGTTGCCCAGTCAGATCGACTGGGATTTCCATCCGTTCCTATCGACACAATCTCAGCGTCTCCATGGTAGCGAGCAGCATGGTCGATCAAGGAATTCACGGTGAGCTCCATGTTCATCATTTGGCCAAGCACGTTTATCTCCTCTCCATTTCTACTGCTCGTGGGACGGAATAGTTGGCGTCAGTAGTGTCCGCGGTGGGCGTGGGCGTCATAACCCGAGCCTGAACCGTGACATTTCCCAGGAGGATGTCGGCTGCATTTTCGGCAATCATCATGGTGGGTGCGTTGGTGTTACCGGCAACCAAACTGGGCATTATCGAAGCATCGACGACTCTAAGCCCTTCAATGCCTCTGACTTTCAACTCTGGATCAACGACTGACTCCGGATCCACGCCCATACGGCAGGTGCCAACGGGGTGGTAGATAGTCTCTGCATTTTCCCGGATGAAGTCCGCAATCTGATCGTCCGAGGACACAGAGTTTCCGGGCATGACTTCTCGCTTACTATGCAAAGCCATTGTCGGTGCCGCGAGTACTCGTCGCCCGAATTTAACGGCGGAAATCATTGTCTTGATGTCTTCGGGGTCACTCAGATAATTGGGCTGAATCAACGGATCGGCTAATGGATCAGGGCTTTTCAGTCCAATAAAACCCCGGCTTTTGGGCAGCAGATCGCAAATGTGTAAGGTGTAGCCATACCCGGTCATCACTTTTCGCCCATGATCCTTCAAAAAAGTTGGCAAAAAATGGAATTGCACATTCGGTCGTTCACACGAAGGGCTGGATTTAACAAAGCCTCCTGCCTCGGCTACATTACTGGTGAGAAACCCGCGTCGCGCAAAAATATAGGAAAAAAGTGCGCTCACTCCCCGAAGCAGGAAGCTGGGGGCAACACCAATAGGCAAACGTGAGTTCGCCGCGTGCATCAGCGTAATATCCAAATGATCGACCAGATTCTTGCCCACCTCAGGAAGGTGATGGACCAGAGGGATTCCGTGTTTCCGAAGCTCTTCGCTATCACCGATTCCCGAAAGCATAAGTAGTTGTGGTGAATTAACCGCACCACCAGACAATATGACTTCACCGCCGTTATTGAGTCTAAGCTGGCGATATTCGCCCCCCTGGTTCAGTGTCACGCCGACTGCCCGCTTACCGTCCATTACCACCCGGGTTACCCGAGCGTCCGTTAGCACATCGAGGTTAGGCCGTTTCTCTGCGCCACGCAGAAACGCCTGCGCCGAACTCCAGCGCCGACCATTTTTTTGTGTCACCTGGTAGAGGCCCAGTCCCTCTTGCGTTTCGCCATTGAAATCCGTGTTCACCGGGACATCCACATGGGAAGCGGCGCGAACAAAATCCCGACTTAACGGATTGACCGATCTCAGATCGCTTACGCTGAGTTCACCGCCCTTGCCGTGGTAAGCATCCGGTCCGAAACGTTCGTTATCTTCCAGTCGGCGAAACAATGTTAATGCGCGGTCCCATCCCCAAAGGTCGGTTCCGGCAGCCTGACCCCAGTGTTCATAATCGGCTTTGTGGCCCCGGATGTAGACCATGGCGTTGATGGAGGAGGAGCCGCCAAGAGTTTTACCCCGGGGCCAGAACAGACGGCGCCCCTTGAGATGTTCCTGAGGCTCGGTTTCGAAGGCCCAGTTCACCTGCTTGCTATTGGCAAGAAGTGCAATACCCACAGGCATATGTATGAGCGGGCTCTTATCCTTTGGCCCTGCTTCAAGTAACGCTACTCGCTTCGAGGGATCGGCAGTCAGTCGGTTAGCCAATACACAGCCAGCCGACCCGGCGCCAACAATAATGTAATCGTACATAGTGACTCTCTTGTTATTGGATTATGCTCAGCCCAGAATACGAACAGCAGCATCTATGAGCCGCCGGACCCAGCGTGTATAGGGAGGAAAAAGCAGGTGGATGAGAGAATGCTTATCCTCCATCAGCGCCTTTTCATGGGAAAAAGCGCGGAAACCGTATTCACCGTGTGCCGCCCCTATCCCGGAATTATTAACTCCACCAAACGGCAGGCCCGGATGTAGAAAATGCACAACTGTAAGGTTGACTCCTACAGCGCCGGAACTTGTTCGTTCGATAATACTCCTGGCAAAAGACTTGTTTTTGTCGAATACGTAAAGCGCCAGCGGCTTGGGGTTATCATTTATTTTATTGATAACCGAATCAATATCATCGAACTCAATAACCGGTAATATCGGGCCGAATAACTCCTCACGTGAGATATCCATGTCGCTGGATACATTTGCAATCAACGTCGGAGCAATAAAATTTTCTTCAGCATCTGTAACGCCACCTTCAAAGACTTTTGCGCCTTTGCTTTTGGCATCATCTATAATGTTTGATACGCGCTGGAAATGACGGGCATTTACAATCCGGCAATAGTCAGCCGTCGATTTTTGAGCTTCCGGTGTTTTTCCGTAGGTGCGCCCGATTTGCTTTTTAAGTGCTTCATTGAATTGGTCTGCGATACTTCTGTGTACAAAAACGTGGTCTGGAGCGATGCAGGTCTGGCCGTTATTGGCAAACTTCCCCCAGACAATATATCTGGCAGCCTTCTTTATGTTGGCATCCGGGCCTACGATGGTCGGGGATTTCCCGCCCAGCTCCAGTGTCACTGAGGAAAGGTTCCTGGCAGCAGCCTCCATGACCAGCTTGCCTACCGCAGGGCTACCAGTGAAGAATATGTGGTCGAAGGGCAAGGTCAACAGTTTCTGCGCTACCGCAGCATCCCCCTCAACCACGGAAACCAGGTCAGGAGAGAAGGTTTCGGCGACAATATCAGCGATCACCTTTGAGGTATGGGGTGTCATTTCCGAGGGTTTGATGATCGCACCGTTTCCTGCAGCCAACGCCGAGACCAGAGGTCCCAGCGCGAGATTGAGCGGATAATTCCACGGTGCAATGATCAGGCACACCCCCTTTGGTTCTGGCCGAACATAAGATTTCGTACCCAGAACGCCAACGGAGGCAGCCACCCGCTTCGGACGCATCCATTTACGCAAGTGTTTTTTAGTGTGTCGAATTTCCTGAAGCACCGGCAGAACTTCGGTTAATTTGACTTCGGGAGCGGGTTTCCGAAAGTCTGCCGCGCACGCCGCAATAATTTTTGGTTCGTGGCGTTTAATCGAATCCCGCAGTTGGTCGAGCTGCGCTATTCGAGCCTCCAGGGTAAAACTGCCGCGGCGTGCAAGCTGTGCCTGCTGCATGGCCGTGAAAGTTGCTTCAATTGTATCGGTGGTTGACCTGTTGGTGGCCCCGACCTCAACCAGGCTGGCAGTCTGCATTATAAATTACCTCTTGCTAAACGGAATTATGATTATTTTCGATCAGAGGTTTTCTTCTTCATAGAGGACATAGTCCTCTTTTGCGGCACCACAGTCCGGACAGCACCAATCGTCCGGAATATCCTCAAAACGTGTGCCGGGCGGGAATCCCTCGGTTTCATCTCCAAGAGCTTCATCATAGATATGGCCGCAAGTAACGCAGATCCATTTCCGATAGGGGGCATCACCCGGCGAGTCTTTGGAGGATTTTGAAGAGGCAGGCTTGGATTTCGCCTCAGGCTTTGTTTTATTCTTAGCTGAAGGCGAGTCTTTGGAGGATTTTGAAGAGGCAGGCTTGGATTTCGCCTCAGGCTTTGTTTTATTCTTAGCTGAAGGCGTAGATGCCTCCGTTGCTTTCCGGGATGCCCCCCCGGTGCCGGTCTCGCCCGCAGGACGGGCCGCTGACGTGTCGGATTCGGGTGCCGAAGGTTCGGAACCGGATCCCCCGAGCGCTACAAAGTCAACTTTATCTCTTACTGCGCAGTCCGGGCAAGCCCAGTCTTCGGGAATGTTTTTCCATGTCGTCCCTGGAGGAAAGCCTTCGTGCGGATCACCAGCCACTTCATCGTATACATAGCCACAATCCGGGCATTGATATTTAGCCATTTAAAACACCTTTCAAACGATCTTGTTGTCTTTGTTTTGGTAGCGCCCGACGCGCACCTTTTCAGGTGCACGTCAGACACGCTCCTTTATCTACAACGTAAGTAACGTAAACGAGGTATATAACCCCAGCTACCCGCTCATTTAGCAGCTGCGGTATTGGCCTGTTGATGGCCCGTCACACCAAATTTATGCTCATAGTACTCACGCTTGCCGGGCTGGATCTGAATCTTGTCGAGATCTCCTTTCGCCCATTCCACCACCCGGTGATCCATGATCGACCGAAACCATGAGGGAAACATTGCGACCAGGAACATTCCGGGATATCCCGATGGTAAGGAAGGCAGGTCTTTGAAGTCGCGAAGCGATTGATAGGACCTTGTAGGATGGGCGTGATGGTCGGAATGTCGTTGCAAATGAAACAGAATCAGGTTCGACATAATATGGTTTGAGTTCCATGAGTGGTGCGGTTGTTGACGCTCATAACGTCCATCCGACATCTTCTTCCGCAGCAGGCCATAATGCTCAATATAGTTGGCGCTGGTCAGCTGCCACCAGCCAAAGGCCATTTGAATGGGCAAAAAGATCAGCATTAACGGGCCAAAAAACGCCAGCAATGCGGCATACAGCACGACCGTCAGAATCATCGGCTGAAGCACTTCGTTCTCCAGGCTCCAGACACTTTTTCCACAACGGCTGAGGCGCTGTTCCTCTAAATCCCATGCCCGCTTGAAAGCACCGGGAATTTCACGCAGTGAGAATGCGTAAATGGACTCACCCATGCGGGATGTCGCCGGGTCCATCGGCGTTGCCACATCACGGTGATGCCCCTTATTGTGCTCAATGAAGAAATGACCATATCCGACCACGGCGAGGACAAGCTTCGCCATCCAACGGTCAAACGTTTCTTTTTTATGGCCAAGTTCGTGGCCTGTGTTCAGAGCCAGGCCATTGATGATTCCCATGGAAAGGGCCAATGCCAGAAACTCGAAAACATTCATTGGATGCGTGGCCACCCACCAGCAACTGACAATCAGAGATGCGTAGTGAACGGGCACGGTCAGGTAGGTCAGCACCCGATAGTAACGGTCCTGCTCAAGCCGGGGCACAGCCGACTCGGGGGGGTTGGAAAAATCTTCTCCGAACATGGCATCAAGCAAGGGAACTGCGCCATACCAAAGGATCAACACCAATCCGTACCAGATGCTCCATCCGGTCTGGGCGACCAGATAAAGGCTGATAAGGGGTGTTGCTGGCCACAGCACAGAAAGGATCCACAGGTGGCGCTTTCTGTCCACATAGTTTTCGGCACCAGGGTCCCTTTGAAGGGACTCTGTTAGTACATTTTCTGACATTGACATGAGGATCACCTTATTGTTATTAGATTCATCATCTTTTTACATATTGTATTGTTTTGCATCGCGCACAACGGGCCACTCAGATGAGCGGGCCGGTTGTACGCAGTTACAGGATTGGCTATAAGTTGGGGTCAAACAACTACCCGAACGGGTAGGTTTGGCGCCGGATAACGGTCGATATACGTCATGCCCTGGCGCGCTCGCGTTCCGGGGCGGCAAAGCAGGAGACTTGACTGTCATGACACGCCATAGCCTGGAAGATTGGTGCAGAAAGATGTCCGCCCGGATGTGGGGTCGTCAGCGTTTCATCACTCAAGGCTGTACAGACCGCCAGCGCCTGAGTGCTTCCGCGGTGCCTGGAGCAAAAGTCGTTCTGTACCGGGCTCCGCCGGGCTACGGAAAATCTGTACAGGTAGCCCTGGCAGCGAACATCCGCGATCCGGAACACGAGAGTGCCGTCTATATCAATAGACGATCGTACCCGGACCCGCGCGAAGTCACTGACAGCCTGTTTGCGGCGTTGGTTTTATACCAGATTGAAGGACCTGAATCCCGGGAAGCGCTGAAAAGTGACACTGACACCATCGAAGCGCTTCGGGACGCCTTGTTCAATGCAAGAAAGACCATAAGAATTTGCCTTGACGGGCCCGGTGAAGGGGCGGATAACGGGGATCTGATTGAGGATCTGATCTGTGAAACACCGGACAATGTAAAATTTTTTATTGCGCCCGGCAGCGCCGGGGCATTGCCGCGTTTGTCGCTGATGACGGGTGTTGTGACCTATGGTGCTGATGAGCTTGCCTTTACAGAAGAGGAGCTGGAGGAGCTTGGTGAGGTAACGGGTATAGATGGCCTCGAAGCAGGCAACATGATACAAGCCACGGGCGGATGGCCCGCACTCGTCAGACTGATGCGCCAAACCCCGAACCCGGACCTGCCTCCCGAATCCTGGCCGGAAACCCGCTCGTATTTCAGAGACAATCTCTTGTCCGTGCTACCCGATAATGCGCGAAGGTTTGTTTGCAACGCAGCGATGCTCGAGGAGATCAGCGCTGAATGCTATGACTATGTCTATAAAACGCAACAGGCTGATCAGGAAATTTCGTTTCTTAACGAAAAATTTGCACTTTTAGCCCCCACCGCCGCCTCCGGCAAGCACCTGACCATGCACCCTGTGCTGAGAGAGTATTTGCGCAGTGTGTTTAGCGCCACTCAACGGGAGCGCCGTTCGTATGTGCTGAAACGCGTTGCCTTCTGGCATTGGCGCAGGGGAGAGTACCTCCATTCAATCAACGTCGCCCTGGAAGCCAGTGACCATCGCTGGGCGCGCGTGGTCAGTGACAGCATTATTCTGGATGTGGCGCTCCGGCAAGGTGAAATTGAAGTGCTTCGCACATGGTTTGAAAAGGTGCCGGTCCGCACGATAAAAAAAATCGCTTCCTTAGGCATAGGATATGCCTGGACCCTGTATTTCAGCCAGCAGGCGCGGCAGGCAGAGGAAATGCTGGCCAGTTCGGACCATCCGATTTCCAGGGGGCTGGGCAACCTTGATGAGGAAGGCTGGCGGGAACTGGTTAAGGCAATAGGTAAAGCCACACACGATGAATTGCCGGAGAGTCAGGCGCTCTGTGAAAAGTGGATTGACGCCTTTGGCGATCGCAACCTGGTGGGTAAAGGCGCGGCCCTTACATGCCAGGCATTCATTGCCTCCAGCGACCGCCGCTTTGAAGAGTTAGAAGAATTATTGCACAAGGCGGCTGTGGCCAATCAGTCATCCAATCAATTCTACGCGTTTATCTGGCTTAAAACGGCGGAAATTCAGACAGAATTGTTCAAAGGCGACATGGTCCGGGCAATGCACCTGTTGCGTCAGGCGAATAAAACCGCAGAAAAGATTGGCGTACCAAAAAGCTTTTTAAGCAAGATGCTTGGTGTTCTTGAGTTACAAATCCTGCTCGAACAGGATCATCACCTGGTTTCCCCGGAATCTGCACAGGCATCCTTTGATTTCGCCTTGAATTATGGCGTTACCGACATTCTGTGGGGATGTACACAGACCTGCAGCCGTTTGCTGTACCACCAGGGATTCCGGGACAGAGCCATGGCCCTGTTGGAGCAAGCCCGCCTGGCCGCCAGCGAGCGCGAGCTCCCGCGCCTCAATATCCTGACGAAAGTTCAGCTGGCTGAGTTCACTCTCCTGAACAACGAGGAATTGGAGCCACCGATACTTCCCGATGAATCCGAGCTGACATTTACGCCGAATCAAAACCGGGCCATTCAGGCGCACATTGCTTTAGTGCGCTCAATGTACAGGCTAAGGCTTGGGAAGCAGTTTGGTGTGGCCGGGAACTATGCCAGAGAGGCGCTTCAGGCTGCCAGTGCCATCTCAGATGCCAGAACCAGGGTCGCCGCTCAGTATTGCCAGGCCCTGGCAGCCTTTGCCCTCGGTTCCTCAAAACCGGCGAAGCGCATGATGCTTGATGCCAACCTGCATGCGGAGCATCTGAATTGCCACTTTACACCGCTGTGGATAAAAGAAACGCTGCTTTCCCTGAGTCCCATTGCCCGGAATCTTTTTGATGATCTGCCGGACACCGCTGAAGCTGCCACTACAAAGGACCCCGAGGTCCGGGCAGGCGACCTCAGCGCTGCACCGGTACCGGGACATACCGACGCCGCCATCACGGTCAGGCAGATTTCCATACTGAAGTGCATAAGCAACGGAATGACCAACAAAGCGATCGCTGAGCGGCTTCTTGTGACCGAGGATGCTGTCAAATGGCATCTGAAGAAGATTTTCAGCGAACTTGGAGTAACCAACCGGGTTCAGGCGGTCACTGAAGCGCGACTGCGCGGACTTCTATAGTGAGACGTAACCGGTGCTCTGCTGGTTGCAGGACCGGGGTATGGGCAGGGGGCATCTTCCCGGGGTGATCCGGTTTGCCGGTTTCGACGGAAAAAAGGCCAGTCCGGAGACTGGCCCTGTATCGGGTTTTATCAGTTTTGTGTGTAAGGTGCCACATACCTGAGGTGAAGTTCATTCGGTGCAACTTGTATTGTGAGCTCAGTATCTACGTCGATCACTGAGTTTACTACTCCATTAACAACCCCGCCCAATAGGCGGCAAAGAAGACCTGTTCCGATACTACAAATTGCAGACTCCTCTTCAAGCAAGCCCACCGTTGCCTCCCCCAAGAGCCTGGTTGACAGCACAATCGGCTCTACGTTTCGCTGTTCAATAACGATCCGCCCATCATCAAGGAACGTTATCGGGCCAGAGAGCTTCAGCCCGTTAATCGGATAGCTGCGCAGATTATCCTCTAGGCGGGTATTGGCCAAGCCGCTCAGCCTGACGTTCAGGTACGGTGCATCAAGGTAAACATCCAGCTCGGTCTCGAAGGTCAGCTGGCCATCTTTCTGCACAATTACGCTATCAATCAGGCCATCGCGGTTTTCGCCCTGGTAACGCATGCGCAAGGCGAGGGGCCCGGTGTCAAACTTTTGAGAGGTCTGTAAATCGCTGGTTGCAAGTACTGCCAGCAGCTGATTGCTCAGATTGACCCAGATGTCGCTGGGTGTGGTAAGCAGCACAGAAGGATGCAACTTCACGGGCACTCGCATGCTGCCATCTTCGGCAACGGTTGGTTCACCCGCTATCTCAACATCAAGGTTTGCCGTGAGAAAGATAAATTTCTTGAACTCATCGCAAACTTCGGTGCCTACTTCACAACCTATCTGCCCGTTATCCAACACCCCGCTACTGATCTCCGTGATGGCAAGCTTCATGGAATTTTCAGGGATTCCGCTGATCGCTGCAGGCTCTTCCGGATCCAGCTTCAGATTAGCATTCACATCCCTGCTCGGGAGGTTTTTCAGCGGCAGAAGCACGGAGGTTCTGGCTGTATCTCTGGCAACAAACCGGTTCTCAAGCGGTTGTCCGCCTGACGAAAGATCCGCGATATCCCTTCCCGGGTCGGCGTACTGGCTCAGGAGCCTGCTGTACAGGGGGATACCCTGTTGATTGGTAATACCATCGGTCAGCACGTAACGGTAGCTTGTGCCTGGCTCCCACCTTTCGAGCGGTACGGCTCTTAGTTCACGGCCGTTGAGGAGGCGCAGGCTGTAATCCTCAAATGGTTTCCATTCGCCGTTCTCGTCCTGCTTTTCCACAACAAACGTTTCGCCGGCCACAACAGAGTCCGGGTCGATATCCTGCGAGAAGCGAACGATGATAGGCTCGCTGGCCGGATGCTCCGTTATGGGCAGCAAATCATCCAGCGGGCGCTCTCCAAAATTCGTGGATGCAGGGGTCTGGCTCGTGATGCCACCAAGACACCGCCCCTGTTTTCCGGGCTGGGCATCCAGGTCCGTCTTGGCGCATGGGTAACCAGGAAGGGTTGTAAGGGCAATCGGACCAACGTCAGCTGGCGGAACCTCCGCCGTTGGGTCGAGCCTGAAATTACGGCTTGTGCTGGCCATCGGATTACCCGACAGGTCAACAAGGCCGTCCATCGTAAGGGTATAATCGATGCCATGCGTTAACGGCTCGGTTGGCCGGATAACGAGAGCCGGACCGTCAAGCCGGGATTTAAAGGCAACCTCTGCCGATGTGGTGCCGTCATTGGCGATGAGGGTGATATTGTCCGGATTGATGGATGACGGAAGGAGAGGTTCCGAGAAATAGACAATCAAAGGGTCAGAAGGCCTCTGTATGTTGGAGTGTTCCCCGGGGACCCAGCTCTTGATGAAGGGCGCTGCGGTGTCCGCAAAGTCGGCCTGTAGCGGGGCATCTTCGACGTTGCGGAAGCCGTTCAGCTTGAAGGAGATCAGGCCTGAGGCCGTGTCAATGCCCATCACGTCCGGCTCAATAACGCCAACGGCTTCGATGCTCAGCTTGCCGTCCTCGACGATGGCGGTGCCCACGAGCTGCACGTGCATGAGCTGTTGGCCAAGGGCGCCGTTGGCAACCGTGTTCCCGGTATTCAGGGCCATATCGATGTAGAGCTCGAGCACCCGGGGTGCATCCACTGCATCGGTATAGGGGTTGGGCATCAGGAAACCATTGGCATCCGAGAGAAAGCGAACCTCGACGGCTTCGGATTCGAACCCGGCCGGCACGGCGCCGGCGACCTTGACGACCACGGAGCTTCCGGTGAGCAAGGTGCCCCGGTCGATCCTCAGGGGAATGCTCTGGCCGGCCGCTTCAAACCTGGGAATAAAACCCAGCTCCGCGAACACGGTGCCGGTGACACTGGTCGGGTTGTTCGGGCCCAGAAGAAGGGAGCTCAGGTTTACCGAGTTGTAATCGGCACCGGTCAGTGGCAATTGGCCCGGTATGCTTTCAGCTACCTGAGCCATGATCTGGCGCTTGCCCGTCGGAGAGCGGGAGTCGACCGGGTTGAAGGTCAGTGTGTGATCTTCGGACAGGGTGTCACCCAGCAGAGCGCTTTTTATGCCGCTGGTCACGGTCAGGTTATAGGTCTGGGCCGGATCCAGGTAGCCTTCCGGATCCACCGTGACCCGGTGGCCCTTGACGTACACTTCGGCATTCACCGGTTCACCGGCCTGGTCCGTCAGGCGGATGGTCTGGCCGTAAACCACCGATTGCGGGTCGACGGGCTCGGTAAACTGAAGCCGGAATGTCGTGAAATCCGTGACGGGGTAGTCGCTCCCTCCGTCCGGAATGGTCCGCGCCAGTTCAAATCCGGTACCTTCGGTCTGGCTCAGAAGCGGGCCGGATGTTGCCGGTGCTGTCTTGAATTTGATTCCGTCCGCGGTCAGGGACACTGGTGCGCCGCCAACCTGAAGTCCCTCTGCGGTCAGGGTGTAGCTGGTTCCCGGTGCAAGCGCCTTGTCCGGCTTTGCCGCCAGCCCCATCTTGTCTTCACCAGTGAACATCACGTCGGTGAGGGTAACCTCATTCCCGGTGGCATCCTTCAGGACCAGGACATCGGGAAGGTCAGTCAGCGGTGTATCGATGGACTTGTTGAAGCGCAGGAAGACCGGTGCTGTTGTGGGGACGGTGGACGTGACACCGGGCTGATCGCCGCCGGGGGACGTACTGTCAGCCGGATAGGTAAATGTCAGCGATCCGGGTGTCGGAGCCCGGGTAACGGTCTGCTTGTCTCCGCTACCCCCGCAGCCTGCGAGTGCTGTGGTGACAATCAATGCAATGGTTGTTTTTTTCATGCCGCACCTCTTCAGAATTTCAGCGTAACCGAACCGCTGAACACGTGAATGTCGCCGTCTGCAGTAACGTCTTCTTCATTGCCATTGAAGTCGACAATGGTGAAATCACGCTCTTGCAGCTTCTGGTACTGGTAACCAAGGTCCACGCGAACGGGGTAGGCCAGAAGACGGGTGCGGTTGAATGTGGCGCTTAAGCCAAGCCCGACAGAAATCTTGTCTGTGTCCAGGTAGTTGATTTCCGGGTTTCGGGTGGTTTTCAGAGGGGATTCTTCATAGGCGACGCCGGCACGCAAACTGAAGTTATCGTTCAGCATAAACTCGCCACCGAGACGGGGAATCAGGGTGTCGTCAAACTGCATGCGGGCAGCAGGGGAGAGGCGGTTCTGATCCTTGATGGTGTCGCTGGCAAATTCATCTTCCAGTTCTGACCAGTTCTGTTGTTCTACGCTGCCCCCGATACGCCAGCCGTCACCCTGATACTGGGTACCAATGACCCAGGTTTCCGGCTGAAAGGAGTCGATCGTGGTGACCGCAAGCGCAAGCCCCGGGTCGGGAATCGTCTGGTCGACAATGACGTTTGCGTCGACACTGGTGGAAGCCGATGATTTTGCGCGGTAAGCCAGGGCCGTTTCCCAGCCGCTCAACCAACAGCCGCTTTCAGAGCAGAAGGTTTTGCCCCAGTCGATGGAGGTACTGAGGATCGACTTTACAGAGGGTTCGGCATTGACTGACAGGCGCTCACGCCGTGTCTCACCGGCCAGGTTCGATATCGTATCGAGCTCGGCCGTGGCTTCGAGGGTGACTCTTGCCGAGATTCCGGCGTCAATACCTCGCCAGATATTGGTGGCACCACCGATATTGAGGAACAGGGGTTCCTTGCCATACTCCATGAACTGGCCGCTTTCCGATGTGTTTGAACCGAAGGCCAGCAGTTCCTTGCCATACTTCTCTACTCCCGCGATGAAGCCAAAGTAGATGGGGTGCTTGAAACGGGTCAAGGAAGTAAGATTTGTTTTCATGCCGATCAGCACATGCTGGCTCGGCGAGTCGGCGAGTACGTCGCCATCCCGCAGGGGGCCATCCACTCTCAGTTCCTGTTCTGCATGAAGCAGGCCCAGGGTCAGCTCTCCCCGGGGGTCTTTTGTCAGATAAGCCGGGTTATAGTAAGTGGCAGACACCTGATCGTTGAACATAGACAGGGATTGCGCTGTAGCCACGTCGGCTGCCATTACCCCGTAGGTGGTGCCGATGTTGCCCATGCTGGCCTGAGTGGGAAAAGAACCCCCAGCGGACAGAATTGCGATTGCAAGGCAAGAGGTAGGGCCCTTAGTAAAAAGGGGAGTCTTAGGCATTAATATGCTCCGTTTTCTCGTTATTGTTGTCAGTACATCTATACAGCGCTTGTTGAGGCGGTCAGATGCTGTTCAGCAAAAAAGCGTACTTAAACTGTTTTTTCGGAACATTGGCCCTCTTGACGCCACAGATCGTCTTTAACGCAGCCAGGCTTTTTCGTGAGAAAGGTTTTGAAAGGACGTCGCTCAAGTAGATTGCCGAAGCGCTGCTTGTCGAGCTGATGCGCCGGGGAGTCGACCTGGTTACCGCAGAGGTCGAGTCGGCTTACGCCAGCTCGGACGACCCGGTTGAGCGTTTGCGTCTTTGTATCAACGCACATCTGCGAGCCCTGTTGTTAGGTTCGGATGCGGTTTACGTGCTGTTGTTTGAATGGCGGGCGCTGGGCCCGGAGGCTAGTAAGGAAATCATCGAACTGCGTGACCAGTACGAGTCCCTATGGGCCGGTATCCTCGAAACAATGATTGCGCAGGGCGTGGTCCGGAAGAATGTTGACGGCCGTTTGCTTCGCCTGATCGGCCTTGGGGCGCTCAACTGGGTTGCAACCTGGTTCGACCCGAACGGGGCCCAGTCACTCGACGCCATTGGTGATTTGGTCTGGCAGATCGCTATGGACGGTGTCATCAATAAAGGTGTCCAGGCATAATCGGGATTCTCCGGCATGGACGTACCAGCCAAAGCAACAGCGCTACCGCCAGCAGTCGCGCTGGCGGTGTGCCAGCGGTCAGATCAGTCGCCCTCTATTAGGGCGGATCAGTTATCGCTGCTGTCCGGCAGGTAGGCGCCGTCCTCGTCATGAACTTCCTGGCCGGTCACCGGCGGGTTGAAGGCGCAGATCAGGCGCATGTCCTCGGTGCCACCGTACAGGGTGTGCTTGTCGTGGTTGTCCAGGGCGTAGAGGGTACCGTCGGTAATCTCGTGAACTTCACCCGTGGCGAGGTCCTTGATGCGCCCGTTACCGGCAACGCAGTAAACGGCTTCCAGGTGGTGCTTGTACCAGAAAGTGTGCTCGGAGCCTGCCTTGATGATGGTTTCGTGGAAGGAAAATCCCATTTCGTCCTTCTTGAGCAGCAGGCGGCGGCTGGTCCACTGCTTGTCGCTGACTTCACGCTCGGTACCAATGATGTCCTGAACTTTAACGATTTTCATGGGCGTATCTCATGGTTGGTTGGTCAGAATCGGGTGAAACAACTTTCTAGTATAAACATTAGGCATCTATATATTTCAAGCGGCCCTTTCCTCCCGCCACTGGTCATACCCCTCTAGCGCTTCCCGGCTGTCATTGCCCGGTGTGGCCGCTTCGAACGCCGCGAGAGGCTTAGCGTACGCTGTTTTCCGTTTCGTGAGGTGACCCCTAGACACGTGCGTCACCGACTCTGCTGAATCGCGTTCTGCGACGATGGCGGGTGACGCATGGCCTCGCTGGCCGGCAGCGCCGGAGGCGTGGACCTCCGGCGCATCATCAGCGCCGGAACAAGGGCGGCCAGGAAGATCGCGCCGACGATAAAGAAGCTGTCCCGGTACCCCAGCATGTTGCCCTGGCTGTAGATCACGCGGCCAAGATAGTTCATCGCCCCGGCCTGGCGTATCGCCTCCGGCACGCCAGCCTGTGCAAACAAGCCGGTTACTTCGTGCAGCATAGCGGTCGTTGCACTGTTGCCTGCATGCTGTGCCGCCGTGAAGCTGTCTACGTAGAGCTGAGATCGCCGCTCCAGAGCGATGGAGAGCAGGTTGACACCAAACGCCCCGCCGAGTTGGCGCACGAAGTTGATGGCGCCGGAGCCCTGACTGAGTAGCGTCATGGGGAGCGCCTTGAGGGCGCCGGCGTTCAGGCTCGGCATGATGAAACCAAGGCCGATACGCCCCAGCATGATCCACCAGGCGAACAGCCAGAACGAGGTATTGGTATCCACGTTGCTCATAAGAAACGATGACAACGCGAAAATCACAAGCCCAAACATGACCGTGGCATAGGCGGGTGTCCTGTCAGTCAGCCGCCCCGCGATGGGGAAGACCAGGGCCAGAATCAGCCCCGCCGGCATTAGCAGCAGGCCCGAGCGGGTCGGCGTGTAGCCCTGGATCGTCTGGACGAACAGCGGGATCAGGAAGGTCGAACCGAAGATGCCTGCTCCGAAAATGAAGGCCACGACGGAGGCGCCCGCATAGACCCGGTTCGTGAAGAGCTTGAGATTGAGCATGGGTGCGGACGTGCGCAGCTCCCAGACGATGAAGCCGATGCCCGCGACCAGGGCGATGGCGAAGTCGCGCAGGATGGGGTCGGAGATCCAGCCGTCACGCTGCCCGTTCGACAACCCGTTGAGCAGGGTCACGAGAAACACCGTCATCAGTCCAAAGCCGATCCAGTCGAATTTGCGCGGCGGACCGGAGGTTGCGCGCCCCGGCATCAAGATCGCGGCCATAAACAGGCCGATGAAGCAGAAGGGCACGGCCATGAAGAAGACATAGCGCCAGCTGAAGCTGTCGACCATGATGCCGCCAAGCGTCGGGCCAAGCGCCGGGGCCAGCACCACGCCGATGCCGTAAATTCCCATGGCCGACCCGCGTTTCTCCGGCGGAAAGACCTGGAAGATCGTCTGCATGGCGAGCGGCTGGAGGATGCCGGCCGCGCCGCCTTGTAAAACACGGGCCAGGATCAGCACGCCCTCGGCGGGGGCGAGCCCACCCATGATGGAGGCGGCGATAAAGATGGTTATCGCCAACATAAAGGTCGCGCGCTGGCCGAGGGTATCGACCATCCAGGCATTGAGCAGCATGGTCCCGGTCATCGCGGCGAGGAAGCCGGTGGAGAGAAGTTGCGCCTTGTCCTGGCCCATGCCGAAAGCGCCCATGATATCCGGCAGGGCTACATTGACGATGGTGGCGGTCAGGATAGTGGCGATCGTGCCCATCATGACCGTCGCTGTGACCAGCCAGCGATAGGACGGGCCGAAACGGGCGAATAGCCCCTCGATACTGTCCGGCCGGGGCGCGCTAGTCATCGGCTCTCGCCTCCAGCTCCACCATCATACCCGGCTTGAGTTCGCCGCCGTCCTGCTGCACCGCGATGCGCACTGGCAGGCGCTGGGTGATCTTGGTGAAATTGCCGCTCGGGTTGGGGTTGGGCAGCAGGGCGAACTCGCTGGTGGCGGACTGCCCGACGCGCGTGACCCTGCCCTCAAAGCGCCGCCCCGGCAGGGCATCGACAGTGATCATCACGCTCTTTCCCGGCCGGAAGAAGCGGATGTCGGTCTCCTTGACGTTCGCTTCGACACGCACCCGCTCGGGATCATGCACCATCAGCAGGCGTTGGCCGGGGGTGACATATTCGCCCTTGTCCACAAATACCCGGTCCACCACGCCGTCGAATGGCATGACGATGGTGCGATCTTCCAGGTCGAGTTCGGCCTGGGCTTTTTGTGCACGTAGCCGCTGCTCCTCCGGGCCGAGTTCGGCGAGCTGGGTGCGCAGCACCGTGAGTTCCCCGCGCGCGGCTTCAGCCTCGGCCAGGGCGGCGCGGGCATTTTCCAGGTCCGCCTGGGCGCTCAATGTCTGCTGCTTTGCCGTCTCCAGCGCCGCCCGCGTCTGGTCCAGGCGCGCACGGTTGATGGCACCGCTCGGCGCCAGCTTCTCCGCCCGGTCATTCTCCTGTCTGGCAAGATCGAGTTGCGCTGCCGCTGCTGCCAACCTGGCCTCTGCCGCCCTCACCGCTGCCTGTTTGGCGGTAATGCGGCTCTGTGTCTGACGGTCGGTGAGTGCGATGCGCGCTTCGATCTCCTCGCGGCGGCGGGCAATCCCGGCGAGTTGCGCGTCAAGCGCCTCGACACGGAGACGGCTTTCCCGGTCGTCGATCCGGATCAAAACCCTGCCTCTCTGCGCGGCATCGCCATCGGTCACTTCAAGTACCGTCACCCAACCGGGAACCCGGCTGCTCATGGCAACAATGTCGGCGGCGACACGGGCATCCGTCACAACGACATGGGTGAGCTGCTGATACAGCCACCAGCCGCCACCTCCGAGAACGATCAGCGTCGCCAGGATCGCGCCATACCATCGCCATGGCCGAGGGCGGGCAGGAGGTAAAGCCGTCTCTGACTCAGCCTCCCTCTTCTTGTCGGGGGCGGTGCGTAGATCGGTTTCCTGATCGTCGTCCTGGTGTTCCCGGTGGGTCATATGCTGGTTCACGCTCTAGCTCTCATCAGTTTTTGTCCACAGGCTGCATCGCCCTTGGGGTGCCGCCCAGCTTGTCGGCGATCTTCTCGAAGACCTTCAGACAGGTCGCCACCTCGGCATGGGACAGGTCGGATAAGATTTCCGCCCGCACCGCCGCTGTGGTAGCTTCGATCCGTTCCAGAACAGGGGCAGCCTCCGCACGCAGGTGAACCGATTTGGTGCGCCGGTCGGCGGCTTCCGTGCGGCGTTCGATCAGCCCCTCCGCTTCCAGCCGGTCCAGCGCGCGTACCAGGGTCGGCCCCCGCACCCCGACCGCCTCGGCCAATTCACGCTGGGTTGCCGCCTGGGGCAGGCGAGAGAGATGTAACAGGGTCAACCAGCGGGACTCGGTGAGGCCAAAGGTGGCCAGCCGCCGGTCGATTTCGGCGCGCCACAGCCGGGCGACCAGCCCGAGGCGAAGGCCGAATTGTTCCTGATCGTGAAGTGGCTTCGTCATCTCATTGCCTGCATCATTATGTAGCTGTACTATAATCAATAGATAGCTAAGTATCAAATGGCGAGGGATGTAGCCCCGAAGGCAGCACTGTCTAGAGCAGAGGACCGGGAAAGGCGTTCCATCCCGATCACAGAAAGGAGCACCACGATGTACAGGACGATCCTCCTAGCCTATGACGGCAGCCGGCAAGGCCGTGAGGCGCTGGACCAGGGGGCCGAGCTGGCTTCGCTTTGCCAGGCTCGTGTCTATCTCCTCGCCGTCGTCACCCATGAACTGGGTGTCGCGCTCGCTGAAGCGGCGGCACCCTCAGACCTGCCGGAGCGAGAATATCAGGAAGTGCGCCGCGTGCTGACGGAGGGCGCGGAAGCGCTGCGGCGGGCGGGGCTTTCCGTCGACACGCGCCTCGCTGCGGGCAACCCCGCCGAGGAGATCGGCCGAATGGCGCACGAGGTCGGCGCGGATCTGGTCGTGGTCGGTCACCGTGAACAGAGCGCGATGGCCCGGTGGTGGCACGGCTCCGTCGGCGCTTCGCTGCTCGCCCACGCGCCATGCAGCCTGCTGGTGGCCGTTGCGGACCGGTAGTTGTCAAGGAATATGTCGCAGGGTCTTCATCAAGGTCTTCGCCGGCTAGGCTGAGGAGAAAGCCCTTGATTCAGGTGTTAATCGGTTGGCGGCCACTGCTGCGCAGCATGTAACACGCGCAGTATTCGTACCGTCAAGGCATCCTCCTGGTACACGAGGATATAGTTCGACCAGGCGACGAGTTCCCGGGTCCCTTCAACCCGACCAGGGCGGCCTATTGTGGGGAACTCCGGCAGCTTTTCAGCTTTCATCTCGATATCATCTTTTACGCGCTGTGCTGCATCGGGATTGTCATCAGAGATGTAATCGACAATCCCTAGCAGATCGGTACGAGCCAGTTCCAGCCATTCCAGTTCAGGCACGGCGACGCTTTCTGTCGATCAACGCTTGTGCCTCATCCATTACCTGTTGATGAGGAACGGTAGGTCGGGCATCAGCCAGGGCCTCTTTCACTTTATCGCGGAACCAGGCGTCATGGGCTTCCGGATCAGCCGTTAACCCAACGGGCAATCCGCCCTCTTTGGTTACGCGGGTTAGAAGGATGCGGACGGCATCTGATACCGTCAAGCCGAAGCTGGCGAGCTTTTCCGCTGCATCAGCCTTCAGCTCGTCGTCCACACGAACGTGCAGCATTGAAGTGTGAGCCATGATGAATTCTCCGTTTGTCATGCGTAACTCTACTTTGTATCTCAAATGCGATACAGTCAAGCTGTAGATATTAGCAAAATCACTGCGTTTGGTCAGATGCCAGTATTTTATAGATTGTTGACCGGCCTATCTTTAACCTCCTGGCGATCTCCGTAGCCCCCACTCCCTGGCTGTGCAGGGCACGGACTCTATCCTTGTCCACCCTGGGTTTACGGCCAAACTTGACCCCTTTGGCCTTGGCCTCCAGGCGGCCCTCGTTGGTGCGTTCCAGTATGCGCTGACGCTCGGGCTTGGGCCACGGCCGACAGGATGGTGACTACCATCTTGCCCATGATCCCCTCGGTGCTGATCCCATCGTCGAGGAACCGGATAGCCACACCCATGTTGTCGAACTCTTTGATGAGCTGGCCCGGAGTTGCGTCAATACAAGATCGAATAGCACTGGGATGACATTATTCACATTGCCGGTTCGCTCAAACTGGGGACCGTGCAGGCCTCCGTGGGATGCGCTGGAAGCGTAACTGGAAGCGTTTTACCCCAAAGGCGGTGGGCCGGGGGCGCCCACCCATGGGCCTGGGACGAATGTTGCGGCTGTATGTTAGTGGCCCCAACAGTGCTTTGGCTTCTCGGACCAAGGCATCGAGGATGCGATTTACGACAATCAGGCGATCCGGCGTTTCGTTGGCATTGACCTTGGCCGGGAGTCAGCACCGGATGCGACCACCTTGCTCAAGTGTCGCCGATTGCTGGAGCGCGAAGGGCTCACCGGCAAGCTGTTTGAGGCGATCAACGCTCATCTGGCTGGGCAGGGGCTGATGCTACGCGAGGGCACCGTGGTGGACGCGACGCTGCTTGCCGCATCGCCGTCCACGAAAAACCGGGCCAGAAAACGCGATCCGGAAATGCACCAGGCTCGCAGCCTGCTTCACGGCGAAGAAACAGACGTTATGTACCTGTGCTGGGTTGTGTCAGCCAGCGGTTAAGCTAACATCCGGCACAAGCTGATTTTTCTTCTGCTGGCATTGAGCCTGCTGGGGTCCGGATTTGCAGCATTGCCAACACCTGGATCAGCCTGACCGCTGCCAATTGAGAAGACGCGATGAAAAGATATCCTTACGGTTTTTCAGCAGCCTGGGCGCTTACGCTGATGTTCGCGATGGCCAGCCCCACGGTGGCAGCTCAGGCTGCACCGGATGAACAGAAAGAAACCGTTAACTGTGCGTTGATCCGGGACGGCATCCAGCGACTTGCCTGCTATGACGCCCAGAATGACCCCATTGCCGCCAGAAAAGCGGCGGACGAAGACACGTTACAGCAGGCGGATGAGGAAGCCGCTATTCCGGTGGCTGATGATGCCCGGCGGGAGCAGATCGTCAGCGATGCTCTTGAGGACGACTCAGACACCGGTCTGATGACAGCCCTGGTGGATAATTACCTGACCGCGGAGAAGGCAATTTTTTCATTCACCGGCAGTTTTGTGACCCACCGCCCCAACTACATCCTGCCATTCACCTATGTGGACGACCCTAACCCAAGGCCCACCAGCCCGAGACTGGGCCCCGCCGGCTATGACTTCGCTCTGGAAGAGGAAGAGGCGAAATACCAGATCAGTTTCAAGATTCCACTGCTGACTGGCATTTTTGATGATCGAACCACCTTCTGGTTTGGCTATACCCAGCAGTCCTACTGGCAGGTGTACAACACCAAAGACTCCGCTCCCTTCCGTGAAACCAACTACGAGCCCGAGATTTTCTTCCGGCACCGGCTGGACTGGGATCTTGGGCCTGGCACTCTGAGTGCGGTGTCTCTGAGCTTCAATCACCAGTCTAACGGTCAATCAGAACCCCGGTCGCGCAGCTGGAACCGGATCATGGGCACCGCGGCTTACAGCTATGACCGCTGGCTGTTTATGGTTAACCCCTGGTTCCGGCTGCCGGAGAGTGGCAGCGATGACGACAACTCGGATATCGAGAAGTATCTCGGACATGGTAGTTACCACGCGGTTTACAAGCTGACAGAGGACCGCACGTTCTCGCTGAAGCTTTTGAACAATATGCGTTCTACCAATCGGACGTCGGTGGAGTTCGGGTACAGTTTCCCGATGGGGGATACGATGAAGGGCTTTTTCCAGTACTACAACGGGTATGGGGAGAGTCTGATTGATTATAACGAGCGTATCGAGCGGTTTGGCGTGGGGATTCTGCTGAATAACTGGTTCTAGTCGGAGTGTGCCCGGCGCAACTCCACGCTGCCATGCATCAGGTCCGTCAGGCCATGGTGCTGAGTGTTCGCCGGAAGCGGGTCAGGGCCAAGGCAAAAAGGGTACTCCCGATAACGGCGATGGCCAGGAATTGCGGCCACACGGTGGCGAGGCCCGCGCTACGATACAGAATGGCCTGGGCCAGCATTACAAAGTGGGTGTTGGGCGCGGCGAGCATGATGTACTGGACGGCCTCCGGCATGCTCTCGCGCGGCGTCGAGCCCCCGGAGAGCATCTGCAGCGGCAGCAGCACCAGCATCAGCAGCAAGGCAAACTGCGGCATGGACCGGGCGACGGTGCCCAGGAAGATGCCCATCGAGGTGGTCGCGAACAAATGCAGCGCAGTCCCGACCAGGAACAACGCGAGCGAGCCTTCGATGGGCACGGACAGCCAACCCTGCACCACCGCAGTCAGTGCGAAGGCGGTGGCGGCAAGGACGACCAGCGCCATCGCCCATACCTTGCTGCTCATGATCTCGAAAGGCGTGACCGGCATGACCAGCAGATGCTCGACGGTGCCGTGCTCGCGCTCACGGATGAGCGCCGCGCCGGTGAGGACGATGGAGAGCATGGTCACGTTATTGATGACCTGCATGATGGCGCCGAACCACGACTTGTTGAGCTGGGGATTGAAGCGCATCCGCAGCGCCAGATCGACCGGCAACTCCGGAACCTCGCGATAACGCTGCGCGAAGGCGCGCACCTCGTCGGTGACGATGGTCTGGATATAGCCGCTGCCGGTAAATGCCTGGCTCATGCGCGTGGCATCGACGTTGAGCTGGACCGTGGGCCGCTGCCCTGCCAGCAGGTCACGCTGGAAGTTGGGCGGGATGTCAAGAGCGAAGGTGTCGAGGCCGGCATCCATGCGGGCGTCCATCTCGGCCTGCTCGATCACCTCGGGGAGAACAAAGTACGGCGGGTAAAAGGCGCTGACGATGCGCCAGGACAGCGGCGAGCGATCCTCATTCACCACCGCGATCGGCGCCTTGTTGAGGGTCTCCGGCATGGCCGTGGCCGCCGTGTAGACGGAAACGGTGAAGGCGTAGACGATCAGCACCAGCATGATCGGGTCGCGGACAAGGCTGCGCAGCTCCTTGACACCGAGATGGCAAATATTGGCAAGGCGCATAGACTATCGCTCCTGCTTCTTGAGCAGCGCGGCGGACAGCCCGATCAGGACCGGCACGGCCAGCGCCAGTGGGAGAAAGGCGCCATGCAGGTCGGAGAAGTTGAGGGCCTTCGAGAAGGTGCCGCGCGCGATCGTCAGGAAATGCGTGGTCGGATAGACCTCGCCGATCAGCCGGCCCATCCCTTCCAGGGACGAGACCGGGTCGATCATGCCGGAGAAGTTCGCCGCCGGCAGGATGGTGAGCACTGCCGTGCCGAAGATCGCCGCGATCTGGCTGCGCATGAAGGTGGAGATCAGCAGCCCCACGGCCGTGGCGGCACCAATATAGAGCAGCGCACCCACCGCCAACGTCAGGAAGCTGCCCTTCAGCGGCACGCCGAAGACGGTCACCGCGAGCAGCGTGAGCAGCAGGAAGCTCAGGAAGGACAGGACCACGTAAGGGAACTGCTTGCCGAGCAGGAACTCGAGCCGCGTAGTGGGCGTGACGTAGAAGTTGGTGATCGAGCCGAGCTCCTTCTCGCGCACCACGCTGAGCGCCGCGAGCATGGCCGGGATCAGCATGAGCAGCAGCGGGATCACCGCCGGTACCATTGCCACCAGGCTCTTGACGTCCGGGTTATAGCGGAACCGGGTCTCGATATTGACGAGCCCCGCCAAAGCCTCGCCGTAGCCGGCCTCGCGCGCCTTGGTCGCCAGCCAGTGGGCATGAATCCCCTGCACATAGCCGCGGACGGTCTCGCCCCGTGTCGGCATGGCGCCGTCGATCCAGGCGCCGGTCTCGACCCGCCGGCCCCGGGCAATGTCGCGCGCGAAGCCCGGCGGGATCTCGATCGCCAGACTGATGTCGCCTTCGCGCATTCGCCGGTCAAGATCGGCATAATCGGTGATCGGCGGCCGCTCGACGAAGTACCGGGAGCCGCTGAGGTTGAGCGTATAGTCGCGGCTGACGGTGGTCTGGTCGCGATCCAGCACCGCAAAGGTGAGATCCTCAACATCGAGGCTGATCCCATAGCCCATCACGAACATGAGGATGACGCTGCCGAGCAGCGCCAGCGTCAGCCGGATGGGATCGCGGCGCAGCTCCAACCCTTCACGCCGGGCTTGGCTGATCATGCGCCGGGGATCGAACATGCGCCGCCAGCCCTGGGGTTCGCCATGGCCTGCCGACGCGTTAACCGTATCGAGCGACGCTGTTTGCTCCTCTCCGCCTTCGCCCTCCCCCGACGCCTCCTCCAGATGCGCGACGAATGCCTCTTCCAGGGTCTCTGCGCCCCGCTGCTGCACGATATTCGCCGGCGTGTCGGTGACCAGCACCCGGCCCGCATGCATCAGCGAGATGCGGTCGCAGCGCTCGGCCTCGTTCATGAAGTGGGTGGAGATGAAGATGGTCACGCCGTCGCGGCGCGACAGCTCGACCAGCTGGCGCCAGAAGGCGTCGCGCGCCACCGGGTCGACGCCCGAGGTGGGCTCGTCGAGGATCAGCATCTCGGGCTTGTGGATCATGGCGACCGCCAGCGACAGGCGTTGCCGGTGGCCGAGGGGCAGCTGGCCCGGCAGACTGTCCACCACGGCGGTCAAATCGAAGCGTTCAACCATTTCGTCCACCCGCCCTGAAATCTCGGCAGCGGGCACCTGGAACAGCCGGGCATGCAGCTCCAGGTTCTGCCGCACCGTCAGCTCGGTGTAGAGCGAGAAGAACTGCGACATGAAGCCGACTCGGCGGCGGGTCGCGAGGTCGTGCGGGTCCACCTCGTGTCCGAACAGCCAGGCCCGGCCTTCGCTCGGCGGAAGGAGGCCGGTCAGCATCTTCATGGTCGTGGTCTTGCCGCAGCCGTTGGAGCCGAGAAAACCGAAGATCTCACCCCGGGGGACACGCAGGTTCACATGATCGACCGCGATGAATTCGCCAAAGCGCATGGTCAGATCCCGGGCCTCGATCGCGGGGTCGCCATCGTCTGCCGACCGCGGCGGAATCTCGACCGGCCGATAATTGCGGCGCTTGTCTTCCGGCAGCAGCCGGATGAAGGCCGCCTCCAGCGAATCCGCTCCCGTGCTGTGCAGCAGGCCTTCGGGCGTGTCGCTGGCCAGCACCGCCCCACCGTCCATCGCTGCCAGCCAGTCGAAGCGTGCCGCCTCATCCATATAGGCGGTGGCAACCAGCACGCTCATGCCGGGCCGGGAACGACGGATGCCGGCGATCAGATCCCAGAACTGTCTGCGCGAGAGCGGATCGACACCGGTGGTCGGCTCGTCGAGGATGAGCAGGTCCGGATCGTGGATCAGCGCGCAGCAGAGGCCGAGCTTCTGCTTCATCCCACCGGATAGTTTGCCCGCCGCCCGATCGAGAAACGGCTTGAGCCCGGTGGCCCCGGTCAGCACCTCGATGCGGCGCGCCCGTTCGCCGCCGTCATGCCCAAATAGGCGCCCGAAGAAGTCGAGGTTCTCGAACACCGTGAGTGTCGGATAGAGGTTCCGTCCCAGGCCCTGTGGCATGTAGGCGATACGCGGGCCGACTCTGCGGCGATGGCGCGCATCGGCCATATCGCCGCAGAGCACCTCGACTCGTCCTGTCTGGACCGCGCGGGCGCCTGAGATCAGCGCCAACAGACTGGACTTGCCGACCCCGTCCGGGCCGATCAACCCGGCCATGCAGTTTGCCGGGATGTCGATCGTGACCTCGTCGAGCGCACGCGCCTTGCCGTAGCGCAGGGATACATCGCGCAGGCGGGCAACCGGCACGTCAGCCCCCCCGTCATCCTCGATCAGTGTATCTGCCTCCCGGCTCATTGCGGCAGTCTCGTCTGCAGTTCAGGCGGCCAATCCACCCGCGGGTCGAGCCGCACATAGGCCATGCCCGGCAGGCCGGTCTTGACCTGGAGGAGGTGCTCTCTGAGCAGGTCCGGGGCGATCCGCGCCTTGATGCGGAACATCAGCTTCTGGCGCTCTTCTTGCGTCTCCACCGTCTTGGGTGTGAACTGCGCGACGTCCGCGACGAAGGAGATTTCGGCCGGGACCACGTATTGGGGAGCGGCGTCGAGCACGAGCCGCGCCTCGGCCCCGAGCGCGATCCGCCCGGCCTGTTCTGTCGGCAGGAAGAAGGTCATGTACACATCGGTGAGATCGACCATGTTCAGCACCACGCCGCCCGGGGAGAGAACCTCACCGGGCTGAGCGACACGGTACTGGACACGCCCGTCACGCGGCGATTTCAGCACGCTGTCGTCGATATCCGCCTGAATACGCTGGAGGGTGGCCCGCGCCGCTTCCACCGAGGCCTCCGCGGCAATGACATCCGACCTGGCCCGCCCTATGGCGGCTTGCGCGGCCGCCGCCTGCGCCTCCGCGGCGCCGACCGCAGCCTTCGCCGCCGCAGCCGCGGCACGGTCGTCATCGAGCTGCGCCTCGGAGGCGGCATTTTTTGAGGCGAGCTCCCGGGTGCGGGCAAGCCGTTTTTGCGCGGCGTCGAGCTCGGCCTTCCTCTGGGCTATGAGCGCTTCGGCGGCCTGCTTCTCGGCCTCACGCTGGGTCACCAGGCTTTGCGCGGTCTCGATGCCGATGAGCGCCCGTTGCAACTGCGCCTCGGCCTCCCGGAGCTGCGCCTCCAGAACGGCCGTGTCCATTTTCGCCAAGACCTGGCCGGCGCGGACGAAGTCGCCCTCGTTGACCAGGATCTCCCGGATCCGGCCTGCGGTCCTGGCTGCGATATCGATCTCGACCGCCTCGATCCGGCCGTTTCCGGCGGCGAATCCGTCGGGCAAGTCCTGCGGTTGAAAATGCCACCAAGCCCAAACGCCCAGCCCAATGACAATCGCAGCGGCGACGCCTCGAATACCTGCTTTCATGAATTTTTTCACGTCTTGGATTGCTCCACGCCAGTTGGCTCACTCATTCTTGACCATTGAATTCAGGCTGAGCGCGATCTTTGTAGACCCACATCTTAAGCTGTATCTTACGCACGAACCACAGCAATTAGGCTGATCCACATCATTTTTGTCGACAAACAAATATCCGGGCGAGATTCCCAGTTTCCCTATTATCCCAGTTTATAATCATGGGTAGTAACTACGCGGACTGCTCAGAGATAGAGTTTCTATCCATGGGTAGTAAAATGGGTAGTATTGAGCGGCGATGGCTGTGAAAAATACACCAAGCAACTGTTTATAAATGCTTTTTAATTTTTATTCGTCGAGCAGGTGCAGAATCTGGAGTGAGGTATAAGCCGGGGCGGTTGGTGCCTCCCCGGCGTTCGTGCGGTTTACTCCGCCGGCTTGATGGCGAGCAGGTCGGTCCGCAAATGCGTCAGCACCTTTTCGGCCGTGTTGCCGATGACACGGGCGGCCAGGCCGGTTTTACCGGTGGTGCCGATGACGACCATGTCGGCCTTGATCCGGTTGGCAACACTGGGAATGATCTTTTGAGCAGGGCCAGATTCGATGTGGACCTGTTCCGGCATCAGGTGCCAGGTGTTGCACAGGTGTTCAATCTGCGGTTTCAGGGCCGCTTCCCGTTTTCTGGCGTGGGCCAGAGGGTCGATGATGTCCAGGTCGGCCAGAACCACCGAGGTATGAAGTGCGTGCACCAGGTGCAGCTCTGTTTCCAGAGCCTTCGCCAGATGCCAGGCGCGATCAATGATGCGATTGTTCAGGGCTTTCTTCACGGGCTTGTCGGAGCTCAGGTCCACCGCCGCCAGGATTGGCCGAGCCTTGTTCCATTTGTTCTCCGCCACCAGCATCACCGGTGACGGGCACTCGCGAATCAGGTGCCAGTCGGTTGGGGTATACAGGAAGGTTTCTGAGCGATGGCCCGTCTTTACCACGACACCAACGTTCTCTTTCTGGCACTGGGCAATTACCCACAGGTGAATGTGCTTTTCCCAGACCGTTCGGGCATGGATCTTCAGATCATTGCAATCGGCCAACGCCAGCATCTGTTCCAGCCATTTCTGGCGATGTTCCATGAGCGCCTGTCGAGCCCGTTGTTGTACCTCCGGATCGCCCGGCAGTGCATCCAGATATTCATGCACAAACGCCACGACCTCCACCGCTGCGCCCGTTGCCCGGGCCAGTGCCACGCCACGGGCGAGGGCGGTTTGGTCTTTATGATGGTGATCCATGATGATCAGGAGTTTTTCCATGGCGGTATCCGTTTACTGTGGGTGTTTGTGGTCATACTAACAGCTGAACCCGGGCCGGGATGCGGAGATAAGTCAAACCCCGTATAATTTGCCGCTTTCTGGCCATGCGTGTTGGCCGCAAACTGTTGTTCAGGAGTCTTCAAGCCATGAAGCAGGCCGGTGGGCAGGGTACTCTGTTTGTGATTTCCGCTCCTTCCGGCGCGGGCAAGACCAGCCTCGTGTCGGAAATGCTCCGTCAGGATTCCCGGCTGGGGGTGTCGGTATCCCACACCACTCGCCCGATGCGCGATGTAGAGCAGGATGGCGTGAACTATCACTTCATCAGCCGGGATGAGTTCGAGGCCATGATTGCCCGGGGTGATTTCCTGGAGCATGCGGATGTTTTCGGCAACTACTATGGCACCTCCCAGGTGTGGGTGCGGGAAACCCTGGCTACCGGGCAGGATGTGATCCTGGAGATTGACTGGCAGGGGGCGGAACAGGTGCGCCGGCTGATTCCGGAATGTGTGAGCATTTTCATTGTGCCGCCCTCGGCTGAAATCCTCCGCCAGCGACTTGTTGGGCGTGGTACTGACGCGCCGGAAGTCATCGAACGGCGGCTGTCGGAGGCGGAGGAAGAGTGCCGGCACGCGGTCGAGTTTGATTACCTGGTGGTCAACGATGACTTTGCGGTGGCATTAGCTGATCTGCTGGCCATTGTCCGCAGTCAGCGGCTGAAAATGGCCACCCAGCAGGTTCGCCACGGTGAGTTGCTGCGGGACTTGTCCGCTCACGGGTGATGGTGGTTTTCACTGTATACAAATTGAGCCGGGGCCAGTAAACTACGCGGTCTGCTAAATCAGTGATTCTTTTTGTTCGGGGAAGATAATGGCACGAGTTACCGTTGAAGATTGTCTGGAAAACGTAGATAACCGATTCCAGCTGGTCATGCTGGCCACCAAACGCGCCCGCCAGATCGCCACCAAGGGTGCCGAGCCGATGGTTGCGGAAGAGAATGATAAGCCGACCGTTATTGCCCTGCGTGAAATTGCAGAAGGCAAGGTGACCCGCGATCTTCTGCTGGAAGAAGACGACGACTGAGTTCGTCCGGTTGCCGGCGATGCGTAAAAATACGTGCCGGTAATTGAGAAGCATTGAAATCTGCCTCCGCAGTTTTATAGTGTAACTATAAAACTTGCCAGGAAGGACAACGGAAGCCCGGATGCACGCATTCGGGCTTTTTTGTCCCCGGTACACTGACAACGATGGAGGCGCGGTGGTCGCAGCAGAGGCAACGGTAGAAGAACTGGCCAGAGAGCTCAGTTCCTACCTCGATACCAATCGCATCAATCAGGTGCGACGGGCTTACTATTACGCCGAACAGGCCCACGAAGGCCAGATGCGTAAAAGCGGCGACCGTTATATTACCCACCCCCTGGCTGTGGCCGGAATTCTTGCCGACCTCCGGCTCGACCATCAGAGCCTGATGGCAGCCATGCTTCACGATGTCATTGAAGATACCGGCATTCCAAAAGATGCGCTGGCGGAACAGTTCGGAGAGGATGTGGCCGAGCTGGTAGATGGTGTCTCCAAACTGACCCAGATTGAGTTCCGCTCCCGGGCGGAGGCCCAGGCGGAAAACTTCCAGAAGATGACCCTGGCCATGGCCAAGGATATCCGGGTGATTCTGGTGAAGCTGGCGGATCGTCTGCACAACATGCGCACCCTTGGCCCCATGCCGTACGAGAAGCGCCTGCGTATTGCCACTGAAACCCTTGATATCTATGCGCCCATTGCCAATCGCCTGGGCATGCATTCCATCTGTACCGAGCTTGAAGATCTGGGCTTTTCCTCGCTTTATCCCATGCGCGCCAAGTACATTTCCAAGGCGGTGGAGAAGCTTCGTGGCAGCCACCGGGAGATCATTGAAGACATCCGGGGAAAATTGCAGGAAAAGCTGGAGGAGCGTGGGCTTCCGGGCCGCATTCTGGGGCGGGAGAAACACCTGAACTCCATTTATAACAAGATGAAGTTCAAGCAGAAATCCTTCCATGAAATCATGGATGTGTATGCGTTCAGGATCATTACGGATACCGAGGATAACTGTTATCGCATACTTGGTGCCGTACACAGTCTCTACAAGCCACTGCCCGGGCGTTTCAAGGATTACATTGCCATGCCCAAGTCGAATGGCTATCAGTCCATTCACACTACCTTGTTCGGCATGCACGTGAACATCGAGATCCAGATCCGGACCGAGGAAATGGAGCACATTGCCAACAATGGTATTGCTGCCCACTGGATGTACAAAAACGAAGCCTCCGGCGTGACCACCATCAATCAATCCCGGGTAGATCGGTGGGTGAAGGGGCTCATGGAAATGCGCGAACGCGCGGATGATTCCATGGAGTTCATTGAACACGTCAAGGTCGATCTGTTCCCGGACGAGATCTATGTGTTTACGCCCAAGGGCCGGATCATGGAGCTGCCAAGCGGGGCCACCCCGGTGGACTTTGCCTATGCAATCCATACCGATATCGGCAATGCCTCTGTGGCGTGTCGGATCAATCGCAATCTGGCATCTCTGAGTCAACCGCTGCAAAGCGGGCAGACGGTGGAAATCATCACCGCGCCCGGCGCCCGCCCGAATCCTGCCTGGCTCAGCTTCGTGGTGACCGGCAAAGCCCGAAGCAGTATTCGGCATGTGCTGAAAACCCGTAAGCGGACCGAGTCCATGGAGCTGGGTCGCACCCTGCTCAAACGTTCGCTCAAGGGTTTTGGTGCCAAACTGTCGGATATCAGCGATGCCCAGAAACAGGCGGTGGTTAATCACAACCAGGTCAACAGCTTTGATGATCTGATCAGCGATATTGGTCTGGGTAACCGTATGGCCTATCTGGTGGCCCGTCAGTTGGTGTCCGGCAATGACGTGATGGACGCGCCGGCCAACCTGGAAAACGCCCCGGACAGCAAGCAGGGCGCCGTCACCATACGCGGCACCGAAGGGCTCTTGGTACGCTTTGCCAATTGTTGCAAACCCATTCCCGGGGACCCGGTGGTTGGTGTGATGGACTCCGGCAACGGCATGGTGATTCATTCAGATACCTGTTCCCGCCTGCCGGAGGACGATGAAGGCCGTGCCCGGCTGACCCACCTGAAGTGGGCCAAGGACATTACCGATGAATTCTCGGTGGAGCTTCGGGTTGAACTGGAGCGCCAGCGCGGGGTGATTGCCGAAGTAGCGAACGCCGTTGCCATGGCAGACGGAAACATCGAGCGCATCAGTGTGGAAGACCAGAACGCGCGCTTCGGCATCGTCAGCCTCGTGGTGCATGTGAATGGCCGCAAGCATCTGGCGCGGGTGATGCGCAGGGTCCGGAACATTCGTGCAGTGACCCATATCGGCCGGGTTCGGCACTGAGACCTTTGCGTGGTTGACAGTGGCTACGCCCAAAGGTGACGATTGGCGTTTTGGAAAAGAGGAAATTGCAGGTCATGACCAACAAATCTGTTATCCAGACCGAAAACGCCCCTCAGGCGATTGGTACCTACTCTCAGGCTGTTAAAGCCGGGGACACCGTGTATCTGTCTGGCCAGATTCCGCTGGACCCGGAAACCATGGAAGTGGTGGCGGGCGACTTTGCCGCCAAGACCCGTCAGGTGTTCGAGAACCTGAAAGCCGTGTGTGAAGCGGCCGGTGGCGAGCTGAAGGACATCGTCAAACTGAATATCTACATGACGGACCTGGCCAACTTCGCCACTGTCAACGAGATCATGGCCACCTATTTCCAGGAGCCGTATCCGGCACGCGCCGCCGTCGGTGTAGCCGCGCTGCCGAAAGGCGTTCCGGTGGAAATGGAAGCCGTTATGGTGCTCAGCTAAGCGTCAGAGCTTGCTGATCATCTCCCGGTACCCCGCCCGATAGTCGGGGTACCGGAATTCAAAGCCACTCTGAAGCAGTTTTCGATTACTGCAGCGCTTGCTACCGGCCCGCCCGCCTTTACGGGCGCCTTCCACCGGGGCTTTGCACGGCACCTGAGAACGCACCCAATCAACCACCTCATCCAGCCGAACCGGCTCGCAATCACTGGCGACGTACAGTGGCTCCAGGTCCTCACCGTTCAGGGCTTTTTGCGCAAGCCATGACACAGCGTTGGCGGCATCCACTTCGTGTATGCGATTGCTGAAAGGTGCGGGTGGTTGGGGGTTCATGCGGCCTTCCAGGACTTCCTCAAGAAAACGCTGACGGCTGGGGCCATAAATGCCACTGAAGCGAACAACGGTGGCTGGATGCCCGCTGTTCAGGGCGGTACGTTCGCCCTGGAGGATTTGTTGACCAGTGAACCGGTCCGGATCGGCAGGGCTGTTCTCATCGACCCAGCTGTCATCATTCTGCGCAAAGACGCTGGTACTGCTGATGAAGATCAGCCGTTTGAGGGATTGCTCACCGATGACGTTGAGCAGGTTCTTGAGACCAGTGACATAGGCTTGATGATAACCCTCTTCGTCGTAGCTGGATGGCGTCAGGCAATAGACGACGATGTCCAGGTGTTCCGGAAGCTTGCCGGCCATGGATTCCGGGCGGGTCAGATCTGCCCCGATCCCGGTCACTCCCTGAGGGACTCGATCCGGGTTGCGGCGCAGCCCGTATACGTCTCCGGCGCCCAGCAGAACCGTGGCAATGTCACCTCCGAGCTTGCCGCAGCCCGCCACCAGAATTTGTGCCTTTTGCTTGTCATCAGTCATTGCCATAGACAATTTCAATCCTTATCCTTTGGCTGATAAAGTAAGTGAAACTTCGACCTGAGTACGTCAACCGGAGCTCACCATGACCCTCACCGAGTTACGATACGTTGTTACGCTTGCCCGGGAAAGGCATTTTGGCCGTGCCGCAGAGCGCTGTCATGTCAGCCAGCCGACCCTTAGCGTTGCGGTTAAAAAGCTTGAGGATGAGCTCGGTATCCCCTTGTTCGAGCGCAGCAAAAGCAGTATTCGGGTGACCGAGGTTGGCCAGCGTATCATTGAGCAGGCCCAGCGGGTTCTGGACCAGGTGGGCGTGATCAAGGATATGGCGCAGGACGGCAAGAATCAGCTCAATTCGCCATTGAAGGTCGGCGCGATTTATACCATCGGACCCTACCTGTTCCCGCATTTATTACCGGAGCTGCGCAGAGCGGCGCCAGACATGCCCCTTTACATAGAAGAGAACTACACCGCCAGCCTGCGCCAGAAGCTGCGGCACTCAGAGTTGGATGCCATCATCATTGCCCTGCCGTTTGAAGAGCCGGAAGTAGTAACCCTGCCGCTTTACGATGAGCCGTTTGTGGTGCTGCTGCCAGCGGATCATCCGCTGACAGAGAAGGAGCAGGTGACGGCCGAAGAGATGGCGAAAGAGCAATTGTTGCTGCTCGGGCCCGGCCACTGTTTCCGGGATCAGGTGCTGGAGTCATGTCCGCCCCTGGTGGATGCCATCACCAAGCGGGCGGACAACGGCAGACCGGAGCTGGTGACCGAGGGCAGTTCGCTGGAAACCATCCGGCACATGGTGGCCTCCGGACTGGGAATCACGGTACTGCCGCTGTCGGCCGCCACTGCCATCAAATACCAGGAAGATATCCTTGCGGTGCGGCCTTTTGCGGCGCCGGTGCCTTTCCGAACCGTGGCGCTAGCCTGGCGTGTAACCTTCCCGCGGCCCAAAGCCATCGATGTACTGTCACTGGCGGCTAGCCAGTGCCGGGTGATAGAAAAAGCCAAAACCGACACACCGGCGGTTGCTGAAAGCGCCTGAGGGCCGTATGACGTCACTGGAGGACATCCCGGTAACCCAGCTCAAGGGCGTAGGAAGCGCCCTGGCGGAAATACTTGCCAGGCTGGGTATCCACTCCATTCAGGATCTCCTGTTCCATCTTCCCTACCGTTATGAAGACCGCACTCGCGTAGTGCCCATGGGCAGCCTGCGTATCGGCGATATTGCTGTGGTGGAAGGTGAGGTCATGAAGGCCGACCTGGTGATGGGCCGCCGGCGCAGCCTGCAGGTGACGTTGCGGGATGACACCGGGTTTCTGGTGATGCGGTTTTTTCACTTCAATGCCGCCCAGAAAAACCAGCTTGCTGAAGGCACACGAGTGCGCTGTTTCGGCGAGGTGCGCCCAGGCCGGGCCGGCTACGAATTCTACCATCCGGAATACCAGACCAATCCTCCTGCCATGCCGCCGGCCGAACAGGCGACGCTCACGCCGGTGTATCCTCTGACCGAGGGCATTCAACAGCCCAGGGTCAGGGGGCTGTGTCAGCAGGCCCTGAGCTATCTGGATCGCTACCCCATCAAGGACTGGCTGCCCCCGGCACTGCTGGCGGACTACCAGTTGCCCGGCATAACCGAGGCTGTTCGCCTGGTGCATTTGCCTCCGGCCGGCGCCCCGGTGCATCTGCTGGTAGAGGGAAAGCACCCGGCTCAGCAGCGGCTGGTGATGGAGGAGTTGCTTGCGCATCAGCTTAGCCTGTTGCAGGTCCGGAAGCAGATACAGGCCCGGGAGGCCTTGCCGCTGCTACCAGCGGGAGACCGGGCAGAGCGATTTCTGGAGCAACTGCCGTTTAGTCTGACCGGTGCCCAGCGCCATGTGATTGCCGATATCCGGCAGGATCTGAGTCAGCCGGTGCCGATGTTACGCCTGGTTCAGGGAGATGTCGGCTCGGGTAAAACCGTGGTTGCTGCCTTATCTGCTCTGCAAACCATCGAAGCCGGCGCCCAGGTTGCCTTGATGGCACCTACCGAGATTCTGGCGGAGCAACACTATCAGAACTTCCGAAATTGGCTGGAGCCATTGGGTGTGGAGTTAGCCTGGTTGTCGGGGAAGGTGAAAGGCAAAGCCCGACAGACAGCGTTGAGTGCGGTCGCCGAGGGTCGTGCGCAGATTGCCATTGGTACCCATGCCCTGTTTCAGGATGACGTGGTATTCCAGCGCCTGGCGCTGGTGATTGTCGACGAACAGCACCGGTTTGGCGTGCACCAGCGGCTGGCCCTGAGAGAGAAAGGGGTTGGCGGAACGCTGGCACCGCACCAGTTGATCATGACGGCGACGCCCATACCGCGAACCCTGGCCATGAGCGCCTATGCCGACCTCGATACCTCCGTGATTGATGAGCTGCCGCCGGGGCGCAAGCCCATCGAAACGATTGTGCTGCCGGAGAGCCGCCGGGACGACATCATTGAGCGGGTACGCAAGGCCTGCAGGGAAGGTCGGCAGGCCTATTGGGTCTGCACTCTGATTGAGGAATCCGAGGCGCTTCAGTGCCAGGCGGCGGAAGTGACCGCCCAGGAGTTGGTTGAGCGGTTGCCGGATCTGGCCATTGGCCTTGTTCATGGCCGCCTGAAAGCCCAGGAAAAAGCCGCGGTAATGGAGCGCTTCAAAAACGGCGAACTGGATTTGCTGGTGGCCACCACGGTGATCGAGGTCGGCGTGGACGTGCCCAATGCCTCTCTGATTATTATCGAGAACCCGGAGCGGCTCGGGCTGGCGCAGTTGCATCAGTTGCGGGGCCGGGTTGGCCGCGGTGAGCAAGCCAGTTTCTGCGTGCTGATGTATCACCCGCCCCTGTCCAATAATGGCAAGGCCAGGTTACAGGCGCTGCGGGACAGTCAGGATGGCTTCTTTATCGCCGAAAAGGATCTTGAGATTCGAGGTCCTGGAGAAGTGCTGGGTACTCGCCAGACTGGCTTGATGCAGTTTCGCCTGGCCGATTTTGAACGCGACAAGGGTTGGATTGCTCCCATTCGTGACATGGCGCCGAGCCTGATGAAGGAGCCTCGGGTAGTCTCAGCACTTATCAGACGGTGGCTGGGTGAGAAAATTCGTTATGGCGACGTATAGTGTTGGTCATGAATTTCATAACGCCTGTGCTCGTGGCCGATATTGGCCTGTTAATGTCGCGTTAATGACTGCAAAATGCATGAAAACTGATTGATAACCTTTGTCCGGAGAATGCTATGGAACTTCCTGTTGTGGTACAGCAGGCACTTGGTGATAACGCCCCCGGTGTATCGTTCCGGAGCGTAAGCCAGATTGATACCGGCCATTTGCTCCGAATGGTACTGCTCAGCGACGATCAAGGTAATCTGCAGGCCATCTGCCGTCGCAACGATATGCTCGATCTGGAAGCCCTGAACAAGCGTCTGGGGCGGGATCTGAGAATGATGCAGCGGCGCGAGCAGGTTCGGGTCCGCCAGAAAGCCGGGCTTCAGGAGTTGCCGGCGCTGCCATCACTCACCGGTTGGCCGACCGTAGTTGACCGGCGTGTGGATGAACTCGAGGCGGTCGCGCTGGAGTTGGGGGAACAGGACCTGGGCCTGATGATGCCGGGCGAAGATTTCCGCCAGTTGACGGCAAAGGCCGCCCGACACGATTTTGCGGTGGATACCGCGAATATATCCGTCAATCTTGACAATCACGCCGCCGACCGTGACCAGCTGCATTCCGCCATCAAAAAGTTCACCGGCTTGCGTATTCAGCAGCGACTGGAGGATACGCTGGAGCTGCCGCCCTTGCCTGAGACTGCTCAGCGCATCATTCATCTGCGGGTAAACCCTAATGCGGTAATGGGGGACCTGGTGGATGTGGTGGAGAGCGATCCGAGCCTGGCAGCCCAGGTCGTGAGTTGGGCATCATCATCGTTCTACGCCGCTGCAGGGCAGGTGCGTTCCGTCCACGATGCGGTGTCCCGGGTACTGGGTTTTGATCTTGTGATGAACCTGGCCATGGGCCTGGCGCTGGGGCGTGCCCTGAAGCACCCGAAGGATCATCCGGACGGTTATGTGGATTACTGGCAGCAGGCCATCTGGCAGGCTCAGTCTGCGGGCATTCTCGCGAGCATGATGCCTCGAGGGCAGCGACCTCTGTTTGGCCTCGCCTACCTGGCTGGTTTGCTCCATAACTTCGGGCATTTGGTACTGGCTCAGGTGTTCCCGCCGCATTTCAGGCTGGTCTGCCGGTCGCTGGAGGTGAACCCGCACATTGATTCCAGTGTCATTGAGCATTACCTGCTGGGGATCACCCGGGAGCAGATTGCAGCGCAGTTGATGGAAAACTGGGGTATGCCGGACGAGGTGACACTGGCCATTCGTTACCAGAAGAATCCTTCCTATGACGGTCCCCATAGTGTTTATGCTCGTTTATTGTGGCTGGGACGGCAGTTACTGACGGAACGTGGTGTTGCCTTGGGCGCAGGTGAGCCGGCAACTCAGGCCGTTTATGATGAGCTGGGTCTGGACAGGGAGCTGGTTCAGGAACAGTTTGATGAGCTGGTAAGCCGCAAAGACAGTATTATGGCCATGGCCGGGATGATGAGTCAGGGCGGATAAAAAAGGGCCGGCCATTGAGGCCGGCAAGTTCACCCGCTTGTTGCAGAGTCGTCCAAACTTGTCAGGAGAAAACAACGGGGAGGCTGATCCAGTGTGGTGGGAGCGGCCTCCTGTTTTTAAATTTAGACAAGCTCCAGGAAAAGGAAAGGCGACTGCATGCAGATTACATAAATGAGCATGGTGTCAGCTTTCCTTGAGGCTTAAAGCTATTGATTTGCTTTGACATATTTTTGAGGCGGGCGTCCGGTCGGTAACAAAAAGTTACAAAACCCTGACGTCAGTCAAAACGATGATGCCGGATTGCGGTAGCGGCCCGACGGATTTCATCGGAATACTCCCTTTCCACCGCAAACCGTTCTTTGTCCATTTCCCGGATGGTCGCGGAGTCGGTATTCTTCCTCGCCCGATGGGTGGGCATATGCTGAATCTTGTCGTGCACCGTCTGGAACACCTGAAAGGGTGGCTTTTCCAGCAGTTCCGGGGCCAGGTAATCCAGCAGACCCTTGAATCTCAGACAGGCCTCGGAATACTCAACCTGGTCTTCCTCTACCGCCATGGCGATAATCCGGATACTTTCAATCATTTCGTCCCGGCGCCGGGCCTGAAACTCCTCAGTTTTCTTCTGGCGCAGCCGCTGTTCGGACAGCAGCCTGGATTGGCGCCAGATATAAACCAGTAACACACCGATAATAACCAGCCCGATGGCAATAAAGACCAATTGCAGCCCTCTGGGCATGGTTACACTCCTGTTTGTTCAAGAGGCCACTATCAGGCCTGTTTCTGTTGAGGTTCGGGTTGCCAGACTCTGACATCAACCGCCTGGCCGTTCAAGACCGAGGTTCCCGAAACCGGATCCACCAGGGCATCATCCAACAGATCGTTGATGCTGACCCCGGCGTGGGACGATGCCACTGATTGGCCGGTGCCTGATCGATGGTGACCCCAACCGTGGGGGATGGACACCACACCCGGCATAATGTCTTCGGTGATTTCCACCGGGATCACCACGTCTCGCCCCTGAACCGAAACCTCGGCATGATCTCCGGGGTTCAACGCTCGTTTGCTGGCGTCGTCCGGGTGGATAAGCAGGGTGCAGCGGCCTTTGCCTTTGACCAGACGCTGGCTGTTGTGCATCCACGAGTTGTTGCTGCGGACATGGCGACGGCCAATCAACAGCAGGCCGTCAGCGGGTGCAGATTCAAGGGTAGCCTGCATGCGCTCCACATCCGCGAGATAGCGGCGGGGTGCCATCTGAATCAGACCATCGCGGGTGAACAGCCTTTCCGGTAACGCCGGTTGCAGGGGACCGAGGTCGATGCCATGCGGTGCGGCTTTCAGAGCAGAAAGTGATAGGCCTTTAGGTAATTCATCCCAACGTCGGTTGAGTGGGCTCAGCCGGGCCAGGCCTTTGAGGGGGTTACGCTCCGGAAGAATGTCCATCACCAGTTCGATGGCGGTTTGGGCGAATGGGCGCACCGGGCCGGCGTCGGCACCATAGGGGCCTGTTCGCAAGAGCAGATCCAGAATAGGATCTGGTCCCAGTTTTTTGAACGCCCTCCAGCCCATTTCCGAGCGTAGGGGCAGGCGCCCGCCTTTACGCTGTTGTTCCAGACGGTGTGCGAGCTCCAGCAGAATCTGCCAGTCGTGGCGGGCGTCGTCCGCTGCCGGAAACAGTGCTTCGCTGTACTTGGCTACGTTGCGTACGGCAAACTGGCTGAAGATCAGATCATAGTGACTGCGCTCCAGGGCCGCCGTTGGCGGCAGAATGACATCAGCATGGCGGGTGGTTTCGTTCAGGTAGTAATCCACGGACACCATGAAATCCAGCCCCTCCAGGGCTGACTCCAGTCGCTGGCCGTTAGGGCTTGATAGCACAGGGTTGCCGGCCACGGTCACAAAGGCACGGACCTGACCTTCGCCCGGTGTAAGCATTTCATCGGCCATGGTGCTGGCCGGATACTCTCCCGCAAATTCCGGTAGACCGCGAACCCGGCTGTGGCGCTTACCGAAATGCCCTCGCTGCCCGGACATGGCGCCGAGTGCCACCAGATCCACCGCCGGTTGGGTGAACAGTACGCCACCGGGTACATCCAGCTTACCGGTCAGGATATTCAGGCAGTAGGCCAGCCACGTGGTGGTGCCGCCAAACGCCTGGGTGCTGGTGCCCATTCGGGTATACAGGGCTGCCCGTGGCGTTTTGGCCAGCTGTCGTGCCAGCTGTCGGATGGCCTCAGCCTCAATGCCGGTGTGCCTGGTTACCGCTTCCGGTGAGAACGATAGGGCGGCCAGGCGCAGAAGATCCACGTCTTTCACCAGCCGCTCGGCCGCGCCGGGATCCACCAGGTTCTCTTCGAACAGAGTGTGTACCATGGCCATCAGCAGGAAGGCATCGGTGCCGGGCAGGATAAAATGGAAGTTGTCGGCCAGGCGGGCGGTTTCGGTGCGTCGGGGGTCAATAACGACGAGTTGCCCACCGCGTTGCCGCAGTGCTTTAAGGCGGCCCCGGATGTCCGGTACGGTCATCAAGCTGCCGTTCGAGGCCATCGGGTTGCCGCCAATACAGATGAATAGGTCAGTATGGTCGATGTCGGGAATCGGAAACAGAATCTGGTGACCAAACATCTCCAGGCTGGCCAACATGTGCGGTAGCTGGTCGTTGGACGTGGCAGAGAAGCGATTCTGGGTGCCGATGGCCCGCAAAAACGGCATGGTGGTCATCAGCGCGCCGTGATTGTGAACATTGGGGTTGCCGAGGTAGACCCCGATACTGTTCCGGCCGTAGGTTTTCCGAATTCCATGAAGCTTCTCGGCAACCAGATCAAAGGCGTCCTCCCAGGATAGCTCTTCCCAGCCCTGGGCAGTTTTGCGTATCGGCTTCTTCAGGCGCTCCGGGTCTTCATGCAGATCCTGAAGTGCGACGGCTTTGGGGCAGATGTGGCCCAGGCTCAGAGGATCCTGATCGTCGCCCTTGATACTGGTGATTTTGCCGTTGTTGACCTCAATGGCAACGCCACACATGGCTTCGCAGAGGTGACAGGTGCGGTAGTGGACGCCGTTTTCCATGCAGGCTCTCCCGGAATTCTTGTTGTTGGGTTTCATATTGCAACCAGATTATCAGGAAAACGACCCGGAATGAAAAACCGATTGTGATTGTGGCCCCAAAAGGCCCATAAAAAAGGCCAGTCCGGAGACTGGCCTGAGGAGGGTAGACCTGAGTAACCTGTGTTCTATTCGTACTGAGCCGGAATTTCCTTCACCGGGTTGGATATAAAATTCAGGTAGACGCCTTGCTCGGGGATGATCAATGGGATTTCCGTATTGATGATTCCGAGGGCGACAGCCTCTACGTCGATGTGGGGGACATTGAAGTTCCGTTGTTCGATCTGCATCCGGCCGTCATCAAAGAACACCACACGCCCTTCCAGTTCCAGAGTGAAAGGATAGCCAAAGAGGTTGTGAGTCAGTGGCAAGTCTGTGGGAATTCCGAGGATGGACGCGGTTGCCTTCAACCCGGGGGCATCAAGAAACAGCTCGGCTTTGGTTTTGAAAATCGTCTCACCCTGATCATTCTCGGTGATGTAACCCGGAATCAGGCTGTTTCTGGCGCAGGATGCTCCCGTACATTCAGGATCGTCCTTGGCGTAGCGCATTCTTAATACCTGGGGCCCGGTGCTGGAAACCGTGCTCAGCAACGACAGGTGAACGTCGAGAGACGTGGTCGCCAGTTGGGTTGGGTAAAGCAGCACTTTGACGGCGTCTCGCCCGGTGTCGGGATCCACGGTAGGTCCAATAACCTCCGTATTCAGAGCGTAGGTCTGATAGATGAATTTTTTGCGGGGGCAATCGGCACCGTCAACCGCACAACCAACCCGGGCATCCTCGGCATGGTCCTGGGTTACGAGCAGTTTTGCGGCGTTTGCCGAGGGCAAAAAGCCTTCACTATCGCTCCCCTGGTGATTAAATGGCTCAAGACACGATTCGCTGCCGAGGTCATCGCAGTCAATCGCAAGATTCGAATTGGTGTCCCGAATCGGCAGATTCCGCAGCGGTGTGAAGACTGTGGAGCGCGCTTCTGAACCGGTAAATACGATCTCAAGATTATCAGGGCCATTGTTCCCGTCACCATCATTGAGGCCTTCCAGCAGATCCGTTTTCAGTGGTATGCCGTCCTCGTCGCAAATCGACGTGTACTGTCCAGGAGTGCAAGTGCCGCTCTGCTCTGAGGAGGCCAGAATGTAGCGGTAATGCGCACCGACCTGCCACGGCTGCTCTGGGTAGAACCGGATGCGCTGGTTGTTTTTCTCTAATCGGCCTGCCACCTGTTGGTTCAGGACGGTAACGGTACCGTTTGCTTCCTGTGCAATTTCCTGAACGGTAAAGGTCTCACCGACGATGACTGAATCCAGATCGAGAGACTTGGAAAACACGACCGTGATTGGCCGGTCCGCCGGCATTTTGCTGACGGGTAACACGTCACCGGCGTTGTTGGCGTCGGCGGTCCAGCATTTCCCGAATACGCCGTTTTCCAGATCCAGGGTGTTTTCGTAGTCGGTTTCACATGGGTAGCCAGGGTAGGTCGTCAACGCCAGGGGGAATCCTTTATTTCCCGGGCTACCGTTTTCTTCAATGCTATCGAGCTCAAAGCTTAACGGAGAAACCATCGCGCGGTTGCCCGCCAGGTCTGTAAGTCCGTCGACAGACACGGAATACGGTACGCCATGCTTCAAGCCACCCTGCGGATTAAGCACAAGCGCTGTTCCATCCAACCGAGCCTGAAGGTTAGTTACCGGTGCACCGTTTTCAATGAGTTCGACACCATTCTCGACAGATGCCGGATCAAGCGGCTCATCAAAGAACAGAATGATCGGGTCGCCCGGGCGCTGCATGGACTGACGGGTTGGCGGAACGGCGTTCGCAGGGCCGGGCATCCAGCTCACCAGGCTGGGTGGTGTGGCATCCAGTTCCCGCAGGTTTTCGGCATCCAGAACCGAGTCGGCATCGGTTGCGGCCTGCAGATGGAAGGCAATGGTGGAATCGGTGAATTCCTGGCCCAGCAGGTTTGGTTCCACCATGCCGATGGCGTCGATGGTCAGAACGCCGTCCCGAACCAGAGCAATACCGCGCAGTTCAACACCCATCAGATCCTGGGACAGCGCGGCATTCGGCTGTGCTGCCTCCGTGTTCATGGATACGTCCATGAACAGGGTGATATGCCGCGGGGCATTGATGTCATCGGTGTACTGGTTCGGGCTCATGTAGCCGGATGCATCCGAGAGCATGGTCACTTTGATGGTGCCGGTTTGCTGGTCTTCGCCGGTCGCGGCATCCAGAACCTGTACCTTGCCACCCACGAGTACGTTCAGGCTGGTGCTTTCCAGCACACTGCCTTTGGGAATACGCAGCGGCAGTGCTTCGTCAGCATCAAACGCCGGGGCGTAGGCGAGCTCGGCAAACAGGTCCCCGGTTTGTTGAGAGGGGCCGGCTTCGCCCTGGAGTACCGAGTTGAGCGTTACGGCATTGAGGGCCTGGCCGTTGAGCACGGAGCTCAGTTCACCGTTGCCGGAATCTACGGCGGTTTGTTGCAACACAACCGTTGGGCCGGTCTCTCTCGGGGTAAAGGTGAATTCCCCGGTGAAGCGGTTCTCCTCACTGCTGTCGGTCAGGCTGGCGAGGTTGGTCAAATGCAGGGTGTAGGTTTCACCGGTGTCGAGAATATCCTGTTTGCTGCCGCACTGCGACAGTTCGGGGGTTACGCAGGGGTCAACCGTAATGCGGTTGCCTTTAACCAGTACGGTCGCCGGAACCTCTTCACCGTTGGCATCCTGCAGCTGAATACTGCCGCCGAGTGATTGCCATTCAGGATGCACCGGTTGCGTCATGGCAAACCGGAAAGTCGAAAAATTCATGGCCTGGAATGGGCTGTCGCTGGCGGGTACTTGCCAGGCAATGTCGAAAGTGTCTGCGGTGTTGGCCAGCCCCGCGAGACCCGCATAGGCGCCACGGGTTGCGAACTGGATGCCGTCATCACCAGTAGCGTTCGGAGTAGTGATTTGCCGGCCGCCCTCGGCGGCCAGCGGCTCCTGGAAGGTTACGGTGAATTCTTCGCCGGTCGCAAGCGGGTTAGCAGGCTCAAGCTTCAGACTTTTGCCATTATCGATCAAGGTCACGGTAAATGGCTGGGGCTGGTCGTTACTCTGCAGGGTGATCTTGTTCTGCAGGGTTGCTTCATCATCGATAATCGCATGAGAGAAGCGCAGCACGATGTCGGCTTTCGGGCTGATATCAGCCTGCCCATCCATCGGGAAGGAATAGACCATCGAGCCGGGTCTGGGTTTTTCGTCAATGGACTGTTTGTCGCCACCGCCGCAGGCGGCCAGCAAAATGGCCGGAATCAGTGCCAGGGTCTTGTTGTACTTCATGGCAAGCCTCCTCAGAACTTCAGGGTGATGGATCCGCTGAATACGTGGATATCACCATCGGCAGTGACACTGGTTTCGTCACCGTCGTAGTCCACCACGGTGAAGTCGCGCTCCTGCAGTTGCTGGTACTGATAGCCCAGGTCGAGCCGCACCGGGTAGGCGAGCAGGCGGGTTCGGTCGTAAGTGGCACTGATACCAAGGCCAACCACCAGTTTGTCGGTATCCAGGTAGTTGAGCTCCGGATTACGAGTGGTTTTAAGGGGAGACTCTTCGTAGGCAACACCGCCACGAAGGGCGAAGTTCTTGTTCAACTGATATTCCGCACCAAGGCGGGGAATCAGGATGTCGTCGAAACCGATCCGGTTTCCGGAGGCCACGGAACCTTGATCCTTGATGGAGTCGCCGCTGAATTCGTCTTCCAGTTCCGACCAGTTCTGTTGTTCGATACTGCCGCCGATGCGCCAGCCGTCACCGGAGTATTGTGTGCCGATGGCAATCGTTTCCGGCTGGAATGAGTCGATGGTTGTCACAGCCAGGCTGAGCCCGGGATCCGGGATAGTCTGGGTCACGATGATGTTGGAGTCGACTGTGGTTGAGGCCGATGACTTCGTCCGGTAGGTCAGCGCCGTTTCCCATCCGTTCAGGAAACAGTCAGATTCAGGACAAAATGTGCTGCCCAGATCGATGTTCGTGCCCAGAATGGTCTTCAGAGAAGGCTCGGCATTGACCGCAAGGCGCTCACGGCTGGTTTCGCCGCCCAGCGTCGAGACGGCATCAAGATTAGCGGTCGCTTCGAGCGTTACCCGAACCGAAGCACCGGCGGAAATACCGCGCCAGATCGGGGTTGCACCACCGATGTTAAGGAACAAAGGTTCTTTCCCGTATTGAAGGAACTGTCCGCTCTCGCTGGTTTCAGAGCTGAAAGCCAGCATCTCCTTACCGTACTTTTCCACGCCCGCAATAAACCCGAGATAGATGGGGTGCCCGAACCGGGTGAGTGACCCAAGGTTGGTCTTCATGCCGATCAAAACGTGTTGGCTCGGAGAGTCCGAGACAATGTCACCGCTGGCGTTGGGATTGTCGGAACGCAGCTCCTGTTCGGAATGAAGGATACCCGCCGTAAGTTCGCCACGAGGATCTTTCGTCAGCGCTGCCGGATTGTAGTAGGTGGCAGAAACCTACTCATTGAACATCGAAAGGGACTGGGCGGTGGCCACATCGACCGGCATTACACCATAACTGGTGCCCAGGTTGCCCATACTGGCACTGGTGGGCATGGACAGGGAGGCGGAAACTGCTGCAACGGCAAGGGATACCGCCCGTACTGAGAATCGGGGGGAAAGAACCATGTATACACTCCGTTCACTCATTGTTTTTGTGCTCAGTCCCGAGGGATTCCTTTCAGGACTGGTACGCTTGTTCAGGTTTTAGTGTATGAGGCTTGTCTGATCGGGACGTTGGCATTTTTGACACGACAGGGTGTCGGTAGAACCACGTACCTCAAGAATTGTCTAAAACGGCCGAAAACTCATGAGCTTAAAAGGTGGGCTTCCGTGTATTTCTGTTACTTAATGTTTGCGGTTTTGTGAACGGGCACAAAAAAAGCTCCCCAAGGGGAGCTTTAGTGGCATGTAAAAAATGTCGACACTCAGGCGGATTTTTGTAACTTTCTTCTGATTGTGAGCATGCCCAGAATGCCAAGTCCCAGCAGGCCCAGTGTTCCTGGCTCAGGAACCTGTACAGGAACGGACTTGCCAAAGATCGCTACATGAGAAATGGCGCCTCTGTTTGGATAAAAGCCCTGAAGATCCAGTACGTCCTGGCCATTCCAGCTGCCGATGTTGAACAGGTATTGTGGCTCGTTGCCGTCTTTGACAACCAGGTAACACTCAGGGCACACAATGTAGTCCGGGCCATCCCAGCTGATCACCGCGTTGTTAGGGTCTCCGGTGAAACTGGTGGAGTAGAAGGATTGGTAGGAGCCTTCTTCCGGGCCTTCGTAGTTGGACTTGTAAAGCAAAGTGAGGTCGGACGTTCCAAAAAGGGCTGCAACGTCACCGGCGTCAAGCGCTGGATTTGGGGGGCCTACGTCGACAGTTTTGTCGGCGTCTGCGGGGCCAAGGATCAGGGCCATAGCCCCAGCAGACCAGGTTAATGCCAGAGCCGCAATAACGTGTGTTATCTGCTTTGTAATCTGTTTCATTTTTCACCTTCTCTCAGGGCAAGCCCTGAACGCAGTGCGGCGAAGCCGCGATCTGTACTTACGTCTGACTTTCAGCACAGTGTGTGCCAATAGGATTATTTGACGTTAAAACAGAGGCTTGGGCAGTGCTTAAGAGAAGGTTGGAGGCGTATGTGTAAATAAGTTGGACAGGAGTGAGTTGGGTGCGGGTTGGGGGAGGAGTTTGGGAGATGGTGGGCCCAGCTTCCCCCGAAGTCCGGCTGTAACCACCTGATAATTATGCGGGTGGCTTTCAGGTGTGTTCGGAAATACCCCCATAAGTACCCCCAAAAAGAACCGGCTACCCCCGGCAGTCTCTGGAACTCATACGGGCAAAATCCAGCGGCGTACCCCCTCGAAAAAAGTTTCCTTATTTCTCCCGCGTAAAAATCTGGCTAGGGCACGCGGTCGAGCCCTTGGGAGCGTCAGGGATTTTACCCGCCCCCGGTGGGGTAGGTTGCTGCGTTGCTGTGGTCTGGGTGCGATCTCGTGCGGCCTCGCGGACTACCAAACAACAACCGGGCGGTGTCTGGTTTCGTATCTGGTGAGCGGTCGCGCTCCACGCTACCCGCAACGGGCCCCGGTCTGGGAGTACCTTTTCATCCAGCCATCGGGCTTATGATTTACTGTGTCGTGGCGCTATCTGGCCTCAGTTGTCGCAGTCGTAACTATCTGGCGTTTCTGGCTTTATCCGGCCATCTGGTGAGGCGTCACGAATTCCCGAAAATTTGCCGATTACCGCGTGGTTGCACCGTCCGCGCGGTGCTGGGTAGGTGCCAGGGGCCCCGGCTTCCTGTTTCTCCACGTTCGCCACGGCTTCAGGCAGGCAGGGCGGGGCGTTCGGTCGTGCGGTGGTGAAGCCATAGGGTGCCGATAATTGGGCGGCTCGGGCGCTTCTGCGCCCCCGTGGTGAGTTGTTGCCCGGTAGTACCTTTCGGGTTTTGTCCGCCAGCAGGGCCCGGCTTGTTGTGGGTGATCCGCTGGCGGTAGGGCTTACCCCTTGGCGTGCCCGGCTTGGGATAGCAGGGCTTGCAAGGTTTCGTGAATGTATCCAGCGCACAGCCAGGCGTCAGGGTCTGTCATGGGGTCGTGCCAGCAGTCCCGGTGTTCCTCCAGGTCTTGCAGCAGGGCGGCCAATACTTGGCGGGTGGTGGTGTCGATCTGGGGTTGATAGCCGGGCGGTGTCGCCATCAGCAGCGGGGCGGCCCTCATGTCCTCCACTGAATAGGGGCAGGGGGTAGGTCTGGCCCGGCTGCGTAGGTTCTCTTGTGCGCTCCGTAGCCGGTGGGCAGGGTGTAGCGGGGTTACGTTGGTCATGGTCATTGCTCCGGCTGGTCTGTGTTCTGGTATGCCTGAAGGTAAGCCCGGCGAAATGCCGCCCCGGTGTGGCAGTAGCGGCCTTGTGGTGCATTGCAGGCAGGGCAGGCCATGGCGTGATTCAGGAATGATTCATGGGCGGCCCGCCATACCCGTTCAAGCTCTTTGCCTTGCCTGGCCTTCTGGCGGTTTCTGGCGGTGCCCTGGCGTACCAGTTGGGTAAGGTGGTGCTCTACGTCGTGCAGGGGCTTTCCGTGGGCCTCCATCAGCCTGAAGTAATCCGCCAGCCGGGCCAGGTCATAACCGGGGCAGTTCTCGGCTATGGCCTGCATATCGTCATCAGACAGAAGGGCCCGCAACATATGGGCGTCAGCCTTCAGGGTTGTGGCTATCTCCATAAGAACGGCATCGGGGTTCTGTCCATTCTTCCCCGCAAGGGTCTGCGGATTTTGCGGATTTGCGGAAAACTCCCGGCAGCCCTTTGTTTCCGGGGGTTCGCTGGCTTTTGGCGTTTGCGGATTTTTGCGGAGAGTTGCGGAAAAAATCCCAGGCCCGCAGTTATCCGCAGTTTTCCGCAAACCTTCCGCAAGCTCTCCGGCCCGTGGTTGTGGGCTTTCCGCAGTTTCCGCAGAATCCGCAAGGGGTGGCGTTTTGGCTTTCCGCCGTTGCCTTATCGCTCCCATCAGATCAAACATTGTCCGGGCCCTCCCTCAGCTTCCAGGCGCGGGGCTTGTTGTTGGGGCCAGTGACGGAAACAAAGGCGTGGCCATAGTCCACCAGAAGGCCCAGCAGCTCCCGTGCTTTGGTGGCTTTTCGGTAGGCAGCCGGTAGTTTCTTGAAGCCATCGGCGCTCAGCTCTCCCCCGTTCTGCCTGATCCAGTCCGCCAGCTCTCGGGCTTCATGCTCGGTCGTGCTGTGTGCGGCTTCCTGCGTTCGCTGGATCATGGTTAGCAGGTAGTACTGCATCAGCTCGGCGGCCCGGTCGATATGCTCCGGGGTTGGTGCTGACCGGGTTTCAACGTAGGACAGGACAGCTGCGATCCGGGCGGCGTTGTCGGCAGCTTTGGCGGCAAACTCCCGTATTACGGACAGCTCCCCATGCGGTGACAGCTGTTCCTCTATGGAATCGTGCACAGCTACCCAGGCGTCAAAGGCAGGCCCGGTGATGGGTAGGGTTTCCGGCTCCAGCTCCCCGGCTTCATCAGTGGGCAAGGGCTGGCGGATAAGCTCCCCCAGGGCGTCCCAGAAACGGGTAATGGCCGGGTCACTGGCGGCGCTTTCATCGTTGGCGCGGCCCGATAAGAAGCGGCTACCCACCAATGACCGGTCACTGCATACCAGGAAGCGGGCAAGAAAGCCTTGCCCCATCATCAGGCGGTCTGACAATACCTTGTCAGCGATAACCGGTTGTATCATCAGGTGGGCAGCCAGGCGGCGGCCTGCCAGTACGCCAGACTCCCCGGCCCCTGCTCTGGTGCGGGTGATGGGTTTCCCGTCCCATAGTTGGGAAAGCATGGTAATAATCCGGCCCTTGGCCTCGTCTGCCATGCCGTGCCCGCTGAAGAATGCCCCGCCTTCATCCGAAAACAGGCCAGCGGTTGCCAGGGCGTCAAGGAAGTGCTTATAGATTCCCTCTGCGGTGGGTTCTTCCATCAGGATATGGGGGCGCGGTGGCGGGGTTGGCCGGTTCTTTTCCAGCTCCGCCAGCTCAGCCGATAGGGCTTGTTGCTCGTCATGGGTTAGCGGGCGGGGTTTCTTGCCGCTTCCCTTGTAGCTCCCCACTATGCTTTTGTAGCGCATTTCGTGGGCTTCCAGATCGGCCCGGTACTCAGCCATCAGGGCGTCATACTCTGCCCGGCGCTCTGCTTGATATTCATAGATGGGCTTCATAGCCTGGCTATCGAGTGAGCTTTTACGCTCCCCGCTGGCGGCTATGGTCAGACAGTACAAGGTTGTGGGGCTTGTCCCCACGTTGCCCTTCTTCACGTTGGCGTGGCCCTGTACCGCCAGCGAAGTAACCGCAAGGATAGATTGCGCGGCCATGCCCAGCGGGGTTTGAACGTAGTAGGCCAGGGCCTTTGCCGCGTTGCCCAGTAGCTCCCCCAGGGCGTCCACCGGGTAGGGTGGCGGCGGCGTTCTTCCCGCCAGCGGTATAGGGGCTGTATCAATACCAGGCAGCGGGGCGCTTAGGTTGGTTCTGGGGTCTGTTGCAGTAATGGGCGGCTGTTTGGTCATTACCGCCCCCCTTGCCAGTTGTGCAGGTCATTGAAGTCTGACAAGTGCAGCGGTGCGGCTGGCGGCCAGTGCGGCAAGGCAAACCGGGCCCCGGCGGCCAGTGCGGCGGCCTTTGCTGCTGCGGCTCCGGGGTTGCCTGGTGTCTGCCGGTCATCATCTCCGCACACAATCAGGTCAGCATCAGGCCAGCGGTTACGGGCTCCGGTTGCTACGGCTTGAAGGTTGCCACAATCCACGGCAGCCAATACCAGGGCGGCGGGGTCTATCTCTGCCAGGGTGCAGCCGGTGGCCCAGCCTTCACAGATAAGCACGCGGGCGGGGTAGTCGGGGCCATCCACTACGATGAAATTACCGGCCTTCTTACCGCCAGCCATCAGCCGTTTACCCCCGGCCTCGTCTATCGTTTGCAGGCTCCATGCTTTGCCGGTGAAGTCCGCCAGCAGTAACACAAGCTCCCGGCCCTTCTGGCGGGCCCGGTGCGGCTGTATGCCCTTGCGTTGCAGGTACGGGTGCATCGGGTCTGCCGGGCTGCATAAATGCCAGTGGCGGGCGGCTGCGGCGGCTCTGGCTTCCCATTGCCGGGCCTGTTCTTCCTCCCTGGCCCGTTTGGCTTCCGCCATCCGGCGCTTCAGTTCCCGGCGCTCGGCAGGGTTCAGGGTATCCCCGGTTCCGGCTATCCACTTTGTTTCAGCTCCGGTGCTCCAGTCTCCGGCGATAACGACAAAGGGCAGGCCCCGGTCATGGTAGGCGATCAGCCAGCCGTTTTTGCTGCGGGGCTTGCTGGCGGTGCCAAACCGTACCGGCTTGCCTTCAGCATCAGCCAGCCGGGACAGCAGGGCGTCAGGGTTGGCCGGTTCTATGCCCGCTTCCAGCAGGGCGGCGCGTATCGAATCCAGACGCTCCGCATATCCGCCAGCAGTGGCGTTGCTATACTGGGTTTGGGTCTGGTGCCTTGCCCCTTCGGGGGCGGGTGCCGTTTTCATGCCTGGCCCCCTTCCATGCGTTCAGCGATCCAGTTACGAATTACCGATTCAGGCCAGGCCACGGCGCGGGCCCCGATTTTTACGGGCTTGGGGAATGTGCCAGCGGCCATGCCTTCATAGATTGCGCTGCGGCTGCGGCCTGTAATGGCCTCCACTTCCTTACGGCGCAACATGCGGTCAATGTGCTGGCGGGTGGTGTCTACGGTTTGCGGTTGTGCGGTCATGTCGGATTACCCCTTGGTTCCGGTTAAGTTCGGGGTAATCCTCTAATTGCTGGCGGTGCTGAAACAGGTGGAAGGGGTGCAGGGGTTTTGCTCAAAAACTGGCGGGCCGCCAGTAAAATCAGGCGGTTTAAGGGTGTAGGGGTTCTATTTTCTTCCTCCTTTTCGGGCCCAGTCCGGGGTAATCATGGTGGCCCCGGCGTCTGCTAACTTACCGCTCATCCCGTGGCCCTCCAGCCATGCCACAACCTGGCCCCGGTCTGGTCTGGTGCTTCGATCCCTTGGGGTGGCGTTTGTCCAAAACAAGCGCCAGGCGTCAAGCAACAAGCCTATATCCTCCGGGGTGTTGTCAGGGAATGCGGGCGTAGGTTCTCCAGCGTGTTCAGCGGTATTGCCGGGTAGCAGGGCCTCTAATTGTTCCGTGGTGATTCCTATCAGGGCGTCATCAGGCAGGGCGGCAAGCGGAAGCCTGACAAACCACTGCGGTTCCTCGGTGGGCTCTGAGGCGTACAGCCAGCGGCCTAACAAGTGGGGTTCGTCTGCTTTTGTGGCGGCTATGAGTTGCGCAGGGTTGAAGGTTTCCCCCTTCAGCGATAACCGCCACCAAAACCGGAAAAGGGCCCGGTTTGTGACCATGTAAGGCAGCCTCAGTTGCCCGCTTTCGATTATCACGCGTTCGCAGGGGTGCCAGAACAGGAAAGGCGGCCCGTTGTCGTTCAGGGGGCTCATTCGCAATTTACGGCCCCGGCTTTTTTCGGCATCGTAAAATTCGACGCGTGCGCCAGCTGGTGCAAGCTCTGGGGCTGTGTTCGTCAGCGTGTCGCTGAAGCGGACAACAAGTTCGCCGGTTTCTCCGGGGGTATCGGCAAACGTTTGAAGGGTTAGGGTAACGGCTCCTTCTTCAGCCATTTGCAGCAGATTGGCAACGGATACCGGGCGGCGGCCCTTTGTGCCTTCGGTAAGGTAGTCGGCGGCTTCCGTCAGGGTGTACCAGGATTTTCTAATCAGTGGTTTCATTGCGCCCCCTTCAGCGCCCCTATTTTGGAAGGCCGCGCCAGGCGGGTAGGGTGCCCGCTTTTCTCCTGGCCGGGATAGGCGCGGCCCAAACTGGTTTTATGCTGCGGCTGTAATGGCTGCGTAATGCTGGCGGATTGAAGCGGCGGCGGCTTCCGGAGTGCTGGCGATATGCTCCCCGGCTACCGGGAAAGCTCCGCCCCCATCGGTAACGGCTGCATACTGTCCGCCAGCCCGGCGAACCACGGTAAAGCATGGGCCCGGCTGATCCGCCAGCGCGGCCCAGGCATCAGGGGCGGTCACTGTCCGGCGCTCTCCGGTGGTGAAGCTTTCGACTGTGTAACGCTGCGTTGTGGTCATTGCTGGCGGGCCTCTGTCAGTGCTTTCAGGGTGGCGGTGGTCTCTGTTATTCCGTCCTGAAGGTCTCCCATATTGATTTGGGCTTGCCAGACTAAGGCGGCAACCTTATCAGCGGTTATACCGTCTATGCCTTCACCTTGGGCGGTCTCCAGGTATAACGATAAGGCGCTAAGAATGGCGCTTGTTCGGGTGTGTGCGCTGGTAATCATGTCTATGCCGGTGGTGTCGAGCATGGCGGTTCTCCCTTGGTTTACTTGCTGGCGGTCTGGTGAATCGGTGTCACGTTGTTGTCTGGCTTCTTCAGGTTGTCCAGGTAATCGGCCCATTGCTGCATCATGGCCTGGCGTTCTGGGAGCCAGGTTGTCCGGTTGTAGGCTCTGCCGTGAACGTCCCTTACTCGGTGGGCCATCTGCATTTCGATAATCTCAGTCCGAAAGCCCAGGCGCTCCGTTAACACGGTTTTGGCCATAGCTCTGAATCCGTGGGCAGACATAATGCCCTGAAGCTCCAGACGGTTCAGGGCTCCGGTAATGGCGTTCTCACTCATGGGGCGGCCTTTGCCCGCTCCGCTCGGGAATACCCATTCACGTTTACCGTTCAGCTCCTCCAGCTCCCTAAGCAGGGCGATAGCTTGGTGGGCCAGTGGAACCACCAGCGGCTCCCCGTTTTTCGTGGTGTCTGTTGTCCAGGTGGCGGCGTCCCAGTCGATTTCCTCCCAGCGCATGTGGCGAAGGTTGCCGGGCCTCAGAAACAGGTAGGGCGATAGCTTCAGGGCCAGGCATACCGTAGGGCTCCCCCAGTAGGTATCAATCTTTTTCAGCATATCCGCGATTTCGTCCGGGGTGGTGACTGCGGCGTGATGCTTCACGTTTGGCGCGGGAAGAATGCCCCGAAGGTCTGCGGTAACGTCACGGGTTGCCCGGCCTGTACTCACGGCGTAACGGAAAACCTGGCCAATTAGAGTTTTCAGCCGGTGGGCGTTGTCTACGTGGCCCTTGCCTTCAATCTCTCGGAGTATCGCCAGAACGTCAGGCGGCTCAATCTCAGCCATCGGGCGGCGGCCTAGTTTAGGGAAGGCGTACATTTCAAGGCGGCGTTTGTTTTTGGGGTAGGTGGTGGCCCCTACGTTTTTCTTGTGTACGTGATCCAGCCATTCCAGGGCAATGCCCTTGAAGGTGGTAGCGGTTGCCTCTACCCGCTCGGCTTTCTCTCGCTGGCGGTGGGTCACTGGGTCGATATTGTCCGACAGCAGGCGCTTTGCCTCGTCGCGTTTGGCGCGGGCTTCCTTCAGGGAAACGTCAGGATATACCCCCAGGGCTAACAGCTTTTCTTTTCCGCCATAGCGGTATTTCAGCCGCCAGTACCGGCCCGCCTTCTGAATGTCCAGATACAGCCCGGCCCCGTCCGCCAGCTTGGTGCGTTTGCCGTACTTGCTGAATGTGGCGTGCTTTACTGCCGTTTCCGTCAGCTTGTTGGCCGCTCTGGTCATGGGGTTGGTCTCCATGTTGGGGGTATTTTTGGGGTCAAAATCTGGGGACCGGCCCAGATACCCCCAACGATACCCCCACATATCGGCGGTTTCTAGCGGTAGTCAGTGGAACAATTCAGAACAACGGGCGGGGCTTTGTGGTTGGTCTTTCAGGCTGTAGGCCAGTAACAGCAGGGCTTTGCAGGGTGTTTTGTGTTCCGGCGAAGGCCGGTAAAAGCGGGGGAAAGATTACAGAAATGTAAGAAGTGGTGGGCCCAGCTGGACTCGAACCAGCGACCAAGGGATTATGAGTCCCCTGCTCTAACCAACTGAGCTATAGGCCCGGAAAAGAAAACGGGCGCCATTATACCCACGAGGGGTGGCGCCCGCTACTGTCTTGGGGATTAACCGTTGCCCTGGTCGTCAATGAAGCCGCGCAGGTGATCGGAGCGGGAAGGGTGGCGCAGTTTGCGCAGGGCCTTGGCTTCGATCTGACGGATACGCTCCCGCGTAACATCGAACTGCTTGCCGACTTCTTCCAGAGTGTGGTCGGTGTTCATCTCGATACCAAAGCGCATGCGCAGTACTTTGGATTCCCGAGCGGTCAGGCCGGCCAGCACGGAGCGGGTGGCTTCGCGCAGGCCTTCAGCCGTGGCTGAATCCACTGGCGACAGAGCCTGGATATCTTCGATGAAATCGCCCAGATGACTGTCTTCGTCGTCACCAATGGGTGTTTCCATGGAGATCGGCTCTTTGGCGATCTTCAGCACCTTGCGGATCTTGTCTTCCGGCATGTCCATGCGCTCGCCCAGCTCCTCGGGTGTGGGCTCGCGGCCCATCTCCTGCAGCATCTGGCGGGAGATGCGGTTGAGCTTGTTGATCGTCTCGATCATGTGCACCGGAATCCGGATCGTGCGGGCCTGATCCGCGATGGAGCGGGTGATGGCCTGGCGAATCCACCAGGTAGCGTAGGTGGAGAACTTGTAGCCACGACGGTACTCGAACTTGTCGACCGCCTTCATCAGGCCAATGTTGCCTTCCTGGATCAGATCCAGGAACTGCAGGCCGCGGTTGGTGTATTTCTTGGCGATGGAAATAACCAGACGCAGGTTGGCCTCAACCATTTCCTTTTTGGCGCGGCGGGCTTTCGCCTCGCCGATCGACACCCGGCGGTTGATTTCCTTGATGTCGGCCACGTCCAGATCCACTTCGGTCTGAACGTTCTGGATGCGCTTCTGCAGGCGAACGATTTCATCTACACGCTCACCGATAGCGGCCGCATAGGGCTTTTTGGTGGCGGCAATTTCGCCGGCCCACTCAAGATCAGTTTCGTTGCCCGGGAACCATTTGATGAAGTCTTTGCGCGGCATTTTGCAGTCGCGTACACAGATCTGCATGATGGCGCGCTCATTCTCGCGGACCAGGTCGTTGGTTGAACGAACGACGTTCACCAGTTCGTCAAACGCCTTGTTGGCCAGCTTAAACGGGGCGAAAACCTGGCCCAGTTCGTTCAGGGCTTCCTGGGTTTTCTTGTGCCCACGGCCGTGTTTGGCCAAGGCCTTCTCGGCAGCGTCCAGCTTCTCTTTCAGCAGCTCGAAGCGCAGCCGGGTTTCTTCCGGATCTGGCCCGTTGTCGTTGTCGTCTTCGCTGGAGGTGTCGTCATCGTCGTCATCGCTGCTGGTATCGCTGTCATCAGCAGAGGTGTCTTCGGTGCTGGTGTCTTCACCCATGAACGGCTCGGCGTCGTCCGGGTCGAGGAAGCCGGTGACGATGTCGCTGATGCGACCTTCATTCTCGATGATGCGGTCGTAGGCCTGAATCACGGTGCCGGCGGTGCCCGGGAAATGTGCTACAGCGGCCATGACATCGCGAATGCCTTCCTCGATGCGCTTGGCGATGACAATTTCGCCTTCGCGGGTCAGCAGCTCAACGGTGCCCATCTCGCGCATGTACATGCGCACCGGATCGGTGGTGCGGCCAGCGTCGGTCTCAACGGCGGCAAGAGCAGCAGCGGCTTCGGCGGCAGCAGCTTCGTCGGCAGTGGAGTCACCTTCGGTCATCAGCAGGGTATCCGCGTCTGGTGTCTCTTCGCACACCTGGATACCCATGTCGTTGATCATCCGGATAATGTCTTCAACCTGATCCGGATCTGCGATATCTTCCGGGAGGTGATCGTTTACCTCGGCGTAAGTCAGGTAACCTTGTTCCTTGCCTCGTGCGATGAGGTCTTTCAAACGTGATTTCTGCGAATTGCCTGACATAGACACCCTGTGAACTCGCTTTTAAAAAGGAAAAAAGTTAAACAGCCATTATAGCTGTCGCTCGGTTGCGCTGCCACCGAATGGTTAGATGGTGATCAGGGCAACAGGTTTCAAGTGCTCAGCTTTCAGCCTTCGGATTTAACGTACCGGCGCTGAGCGTTCGCAGCTCCTCCCGTTCTTCCGGGGAAAGCTGTGCCAGGTTCCGGAGCAGGGTTGCCAGCCTCTGCTGACGCGCGGCCTCTTCATTCGGGCTTAACAGCTCTCTGGCAGCCGCCAGTGTGCTTTCCCGGGCCGGTATGTGCTCCAGTTCGTCAAACAGGTTGTAAAACCTGTCCCTGGCCTGTTTGTTCGTGGCCAGCCCCGCGACCAGTGTCTTGCGGGTCTGAATTTTTTCTTCCAGTAACCAGCGGGCAAAACGCCCCGCGCGTTCAAGCTGCCGGGTGCTGTCTGCCAGAGCTTTCACTTCGGTTGCCAGTTCCGGTGCTTCCAGCAAGGCCAGGCACAAGGTGCTGTCTTTGCTGAGTTTTACGTCAATCCGCTCTTCCGTGGGCCGGCTCTGGCCTTCACCGCGCCAGCCCCGTGCCTTGTAATTCTGGCCCTGCTGGCGGTTCTGCCACTGATTGCGGCCGCCGCACAGGCGCAGCATTTCGTGCCACATGGCGTCCCGCAATGTGCTGCGGGGCATTTTGTTCAGCAAGGGCTCAACCCGTGCCCGAAGTTCGCCTCGGTGTTCGGGCAACTGCAGATCAAGGCCCTCGCTCTGGCGATCAAACAGATAGCGTGAGAAGGGTGTGGCGCCCTCAATACGCTTCTGAAATGCGTCCGGCCCTTCTTTGCGCACCAGTGTGTCCGGGTCTTCGCCTTCTGGCAGCATGAGGAACTGCAGGTGCAGCCCGTCTGCCATCAGTTCCAGGGCATTCTCCATGGCCCTGTCCGCTGCCCGAAAACCTGCCTGGTCGCCGTCAAAACAGAACACGATATGCCGAACGTGCCGAAGCAGTGCGGTCAGGCTGTCCTGGTTGGTGGCCGTCCCCAGAGTCGCCACCGCGTAATGGATGCCGTGCTGGGCCAGCGCAATCACATCCATATAGCCTTCGACCACCAGCAACTTGTCCAGTTGTCGAATGGCTTGCCGGGCCTCGAACAGGCCGTAGATTTCCCGGCTCTTGTGGAAAACGTCCGATTCCGGCGAGTTAATGTACTTGGCCTTGTCGTCGCCCAGCGTGCGCCCGCCGAAGGCGATGGTTTTGCCTCGGGTGTTCCGGATGGGAAACATAACCCGGTTGCGGAACAGATCCCTGGGGCGGCCGTACTGGTCCGACACCGTGCGGGTCTCAATCAGTGGTGCTTTAAGATCCTTCGGGGCGGCGTCGTAAAGTGCGGTGCCGGTGCCCGGTGCAAAACCAATCTGATATTGCTGGATAATGTTTTCATCCAGTCCCCGCTGCTTCAGGTAGTCCCGGGCATAACCGCCTTGCTGACTGGTCAGTGCTGAGTGATAGAACCGGTTGGCAAACTCCAGGGCATCGGTCAGTGTCCGCGCCTGTTGCATTTCCTGTTTGGCAGCTCGGTCGTACGGCACTTCCAGCCCGGCACGCTTGGCCAGTTCTTCTACCGCTTCGGTAAAACCCAGGCCCTCAAATTCGCGAACAAAGCTGATGGCATCGCCATGGGCTCCACAGCCAAAACAGTGATAGAAGCCTTTGTCCGGTCGAACGTTAAATGATGGCGTCTTCTCGTCGTGAAACGGGCAGCAGGCCTTGTAGTTGGCTCCGGCTTTTTTCAGCGTGATGCGCGAACCGATCAGCTCCGCCAGATCAATGCGATCCAGCAGGTCTTCAACAAAGCGTTGAGGGATCAATCCGCTCATGGTGGCTCCACTTCAGCCGGGGTGCCGGGTGCGAAGGCATTTTCGCCATAGCCAAAAATGCCGCCGAAGCCAGGCCTCGGCGGCATTTTCAGCTTGCCGGGTGGGGCGAAACGCCGTTCCGGCAATCAGTTGTGCAGTCGATGCGCGCCTGAACTCAGTACAGACGCTCGAACTTGCGCTGTTCCCGCTGAAGCTTCTTGAGATGACGCTTAACTGCAGCAGCTGCTTTACGCTTACGAACAGCGGTCGGCTTCTCGTAGTGCTCACGACGACGTACTTCAGACAGTACACCGGCCTTCTCGCAGGAACGCTTGAAGCGACGCAGTGCTACGTCAAACGGCTCATTCTCTTTCACTTTAACAGCTGGCATTCGAAAATCACCTACCTGATAGATTCGGTTTCAATTTGTTCCGTCGGCCAGTGCCGTACGGGCTCGATCCCTGGTCAGATTGGCTAAAACTCGACCAGTGCTAATTTAGGGCGGCAATGATAGCCGCTGGGCTGGCCAAGGTCAATCACTGTTCAACGAAACTGCCGGAAGCTTTCGGGTTTCTGCTAAAATGCCGCCCACGTACCCGACACCCCTTGGATGTAGTGCCCATTATGCTGATTCTTGGTATTGAAACCTCCTGCGATGAGACCGGTGTAGCCCTGTTTGACGCTCAGCAGGGGCTGCTGGCCCATGCCCTTTACAGTCAAATCGGTATGCACGCCGATTATGGCGGCGTGGTGCCTGAGCTGGCCTCCCGGGATCATGTCCGCAAGCTGCTTCCTTTATGCGATGAGGTGCTGGCTCAAGCCGGCAAAGCTCGTTCCGATATCGAAGGTATCGCCTATACCGCCGGGCCCGGGTTGGTGGGTGCCCTGATGGTGGGCGGCTCGGTGGCGCATGCATTGGGGTTTGCACTGGGGGTTCCGGTGTTGGGCGTGCATCACATGGAAGGTCACCTGCTGGCGCCCATGCTGGAGGACAATCCGCCGGCCTTTCCGTTTGTAGCGCTGTTGGTGTCTGGCGGCCATACCCAGTTAGTGCGGGTGGATGGCATTGGTGAGTACCAGATGCTGGGTGAATCGGTGGATGATGCTGCCGGCGAGGCGTTCGATAAAACCGCGAAAATGCTGGGTCTGGATTATCCGGGTGGCCCCCGGGTAGCGGCCCTTGCCGAAAAAGGCAGAGAGGGGCAGTACCGTTTTCCCCGCCCGATGATCGATCGTCCCGGCCTGGATTTTTCCTTCAGCGGTCTGAAAACCTATACCCTGAATACCGTTAACAAGGCTAAAGATAAAGGCACGCTGGATGAGCAGCTAAAAGCAGACATTGCTCTGGCGTTCGAAGCTGCAGTAGTTGATACCCTGGTCATCAAATGTCGCAGAGCCCTGGAGCAAACCGGGTGTAAGCGGTTGGTCATTGCCGGCGGGGTCAGCGCCAACAAGCGATTGCGGGCGTCACTGGAAGCCATGGCAGAAAAGCTGCGTGGTTCGGTGTTCTACGCTCGTCCGGAGTTCTGCACCGACAACGGTGCCATGATTGCCTATGCCGGTGCGCAGCGGCTAAAGGCCGGTCAGCAGGATGGCGAGCGGATTGTGGCGGTACCCCGGTGGCCGATGAATACCCTGCCGCCGGTGGCGGAACCTCGTCACAACGGCCTTGTGGACTAGCCGGGCGGGAACTCAGAGCCCGGTTTCCCGCCCCTGGGCCAGGCGAATCAGGTTGTTGCGGTGACGCACCACAATCAGCAGGGTCAGCAGTCCGAACAGGGGCAGGGTTTCCGGTTCCAGCAGGGCGCTGATGAGTGGGCCGCTGGTGATCGCCACCAGAGAGGCCACGGCTGAAATGCGCCAGCGCCACATCACGCCCAGCCACAAGCCCGCCATGATGGCGGTGGTGAGCGGTGCCAGCGCCAACCCTGCCCCGAGAGCCGTGGCAACACCCTTGCCGCCTTTGAACCGATAGAAAGCCGGGATCATGTGTCCGGTCACCGCGCACAGGGCAATCATGGCCTGCACCAGAATGGACATGCCAAGACTGTGGCCGAGCCAGACGGGCAGCCAGCCCTTGAACGCATCCAGCGCCAGGGTTGCCAGCGCAGGTTGCCAGCCACCTGCCCGGTACACATTGGTGGCTCCGGGGTTGCCGGAACCCAGGGCGCGAGGATCTGGCAGTTTCCAGAGGCGGCACACTGGTATCGCGAACAGCACGGAACCCGCCAGATAAGCGCTGGCGCAAAGCAAGACAATCGCAACGGGTTGGCTAAAGACGTCCATGGCGTAACCGCTGTACAGAGACTGGGCCCTGTGTTCTGTGAGAAAATGCCGCCCGCATCAAGGCAGGCTGATTGTCCGTCACAGTATCGTCTGCCTGGGTAATATTCAATCAGCCATCAGTGGAAGGCTCGGGAGACCGGTTTGGCAAATGGCAAATGGGACACAGTCCTGATCGAAGGACTGGCGGTGGAAACCGTGATCGGGGTGTACGATTGGGAACGCGAAGTCACACAGCGGCTACTGGTGGATCTGGAACTGGCGTGGGATAACTCGGTGCCCGGCGCCAGTGACGATGTTGCCGATGCACTTGATTACGCCGCCGTTAGCGAGCGGGTCAGTCAGTGCCTGAAAACGCTGCAGCCGGAGTTGCTGGAGCGGGCCGCAGAGGAAGTTGCCCGTTTGCTGCAGAGCGAGTTTGGCGTGCGTTGGCTGAGGCTGACGTTGAGCAAGCCCGGTGCTGTGCCGGCCGCACGCTCGGTGGGCGTGAGAATTGAGCGGGGGGCACGGGCATGAAACGTGTATACATCAGTATCGGCAGTAATATTGAACGCTATCGCCATGTCAGCGCGGCGCTGGATGCTCTGGCCGGTTGGTTTGGAGAATTGGCCATTTCTCCGGTTTACGAGAGCGAATCGGTCGGCTTCGATGGCTCGGATTTTCTGAACCTGGTGGTGGGTGTGGATACCGATATGTCGGTAGGAGAGCTTTCCCGGCGCTTCAAAAAACTTGAGGCAGACAACGGCCGCAAAGCTTCGGCGCCCAAGTTCAGTCCAAGGACTCTGGATCTGGATATTCTCACCTGGGGCGATGCGACCGGCACCCTTGATGGGGTTGAACTGCCCCGGGCTGAAATCCTAAAAAACGCATTTGTCCTGAGGCCGCTGGCCGATATTGCTCCGGACGAATTGCACCCTGTGTGTGGAGAGAGCTATCGCAGCCTCTGGCAGTCTTACCAGAAGGACCAGAAGCTCTGGCCCGTCGATTTCACCTGGCAGGGGCGTCAGATCTCAAGTTCCGGAGCGGTCGCGGAATAACCGGATCAGGTTGTCGGTGGCGCTGTCTCCAGCGCTGCCATCTTCACTCTCGCCCAGCAGTTTCGGAAGAATTTCGTTGCCAATCTGTTTGCCCAGCTCCACGCCCCATTGATCAAAGCAATCAATATCCCAGATCACGCTCTGCACGAAGGTGCGGTGTTCATAAAGTGCAATCAGTGCCCCCAGGGTGTGCGGAGTCAGGCGTTCCATCAGCAGGATGTTGCAGGGCCGGTTACCGGGAATGGCCTTGTGTGGGGCCAGTTGGCGGGCGGCATCACCATCAAGACCGCCGGCCAGCAGTTCCTGTTCGGCCTCTGCTTCCGTCTTTCCGGCCATCATGGCCCGTGCCTGAGACAGACAATTGGCAAACAGAGCAGCATGGTGGCTGGCCACCGGATTGTGGGACCTCAGGGGAATGATGAAGTCGGCAGGAATCAGCCGGGTACCCTGATGAATCAGTTGGTGATAGGCGTGCTGGCCGTTAGCGCCCACGCCGCCCCAGAGCACGGGCCCGGTAGGGTAATCCACGCTGATGCCATTCTGGGTTACGCGCTTGCCGTTACTCTCCATATCCAGCTGCTGAAGGTGCTCCGGCAGGTATTTCAGGTATTCGTCATAGGGCAGTACCGCATGGCTCTCGGCGCCCCAGAAATTGTTGTACCACACGCTGAGCATGGCCATGATTACCGGCAGGTTTTCCCGCTCGGGCGCTTCCCTGAAATGGGTGTCCATGGCATGTGCACCGGCGAGTAGCTCCCGGAATGCCGCCATGCCAAGCGTTAACGCAATCGGCAGGCCGATGGCGGACCAGAGGGAATAACGACCACCTACCCAATCCCACATGGGAAAGGTGTTGGCGGGTTCGATGCCGAACCGGGCCGCTTCTTCGACGTTGGCCGTGACTGCCATGAAATGCTGGGAGACCGAGGCTGCGTTGCCACCATTATCGAGAAACCATTGCCGGGCGAGCAGGCTGTTCTCCAGGGTTTCCTGGGTACGGAAGGATTTTGACTGCACCAGAAACAGCGTGGTGTCCGGGTTCAGGCGGGTGAGGGTTTCAGTAATGTCGGTGCCGTCGATGTTGGCAACAAAGTGACAGTTAATGGAACCCTGCCAGTAAGGGCGTAGAGCTTCGACGGCCAGCTTCGGCCCGAGAAACGAGCCGCCGATGCCAATGCTGACAACGTCGGTAAACCGGGCGCCGGTGTGGCCGGTGCGTTCACCACTGTGAATGCTTTCAACCAGCGCTTTCATCTTCCCCAGTGTGCGATGGATTTCGGGAATGATGTTGTCGCCGTTAACCCGAACCTCGCCCTGTTCACCCTCACGAAGGGCGGTGTGCAGGGCGGGGCGTTGTTCCGTGAGGTTCACCAGACCGCCCCGGAACAAGGCCGTGCGACGTTCCTCCAGACCACAGGCCTGGGCCAGGTTGAGCAGAGCCTCCAGCACTTCGTCCGTCAGCCGGTTGCGGGAGAAATCCAGCGACAGGCCGGCACCCTCTACCAGGTAACGCTGGGCACGGCCCGGATCCTGCTGAAACAGCTCCCGCATGGGTAGATGTTCGAGCCGGGCTTTGGCGTCGTTGAGAGCTTGCCATTCTGCTCGGCTGGTGAGCGCAGGGTGTTTCTCAGGCATCAGGGGGTCCCTTCCGTTGTCTGGGGGTGAGGCTCCATAGTAAGGTTTCAGCGCGTGATCGAGAGGTTATCAATCAAACGGGTGGTACCCAGGAACGCTGCGACCAGTAGTGTGAGCTCGCGGTCATCCTTGCTGGCGGGCTTCAGGGTCAGGCTGTTGACGATGTTGAAATAGTCCGGCCTGAGCCCTGCCTCAGACAGTGCATCGCGTGCCTCCTGCTCGAGGATGCTGTAGTCGGTGCGTCCCTGTGCCAACTGGTCAGCGGTATGACGGAGTGTCCGGAACACCACCGGAGCGATGCCCCGCTCCTGCTCGGACAGATAGCCGTTACGGGAGCTTTTCGCCAGGCCATCGTCTTCCCGCACCGTCGGCGCGCCAATCACTTCCACCGGAATCATCAGATCCCGGGCAAGTTTGCGTATCACCGCCAACTGCTGAAAATCCTTTTCGCCAAACACGGCAATGTCGGGCTGAACCATGTTGAACAACATGGTAACCACGGTGGCCACGCCTTCAAAGTGGCCCGGCCGGCTGGCGCCACAGTGGCCCTCGCTGACTTCGGGAACCACCACCTTGGTCTGATTGGCGAGCCCTTCCGGGTAGATCTCTTCAACGCCCGGGGCAAAGACCAGAGTATTGCCCGCTGCCGCCAGCCTTTCCTGGTCTTCAACCAGGGTTCGCGGGTAGGTGTCCAGGTCTTCATTGGCGCCGAACTGCATCGGGTTCACGAAAATACTGGTGACGACGATATCGGAGGCCTCGGCCGCCTTGCGCACCAGCGAGATATGGCCCTCGTGCAGGTTGCCCATGGTGGGTACCAGACCGATGGTCTTACCCTGCTGGCGATAGCCCCGCAGAATCGTGCGCAGTTCTTTGAGTGAGTGTACGGTTCTCATGCCTTGAACGTATGCTCCTCGGCTGGGAAAGTGCGTGCTTTGACGGCTTGGGCATAAGCCGCAATGGCTTCCGGGATGGAGTCGGTCTCGGCGAGGAAGTTCTTCACGAAACGGGGTTTGCGGCCGGTGGTGACGCCCAGCATGTCGTGCAGTACCAGTACCTGGCCATCGGTATCCGAGCCTGCTCCGATGCCGATGACCGGCGCCTTCACGGCCTGGGTGATACGAGCGGCGAGCGGGGCCGGTACACACTCCAGCAGGATGAGATCGGCACCGGCGGCTTCCAGTTCGCAAGCATGCTCAATCATGGCCTCGGCGGCCTTCTCATCACGTCCCTGTACCTTGTAGCCGCCGAACTTGTTGACGAACTGTGGCGTCAGGCCCAGGTGGGCACAAACAGGCACACCACGTTCACTCAGGGCTTCGATGGTGTCCTTCATCCAGTCGGTGCCTTCCAGCTTGACCATGTGGGCGCCGGCGCGCATCAGCTCCGCAGCATTGTCCAGTGCATCGGCAACGGTACCGTAGGACATGAACGGCATATCGGCCATGATCAGGGCGCCTTTGTTACCGCGGGCGACACAGCTGGTGTGATACACCATCTGATCCATGGTGACCGGGAGCGTACTGTCGTGGCCTTGCAGCACCATACCAAGAGAGTCGCCAATCAGGATGACATCAACGCCAGCCTCGCTGACAACCTGAGCAAAGGTTGCATCATAGGAGGTCAGTGCAGAGAAGGCTTCGCCTTTTTGCTTGTATTCCCGCAGGGTATTGATGGTAACTGCCATAGAATCCTTGCCTTTTGGGTGGATGGGCCAGTTTTGGACCGGGGTCGACCGGTGCTCAGAGCGTTAATGTAAATCCCGGGTATATCAGACACAAGAGTAGCATGGTCTTCCTCACCTGGATGCCATAAGGAACCTGGTCAGGGGTGCGCCTGGGCTGGCAGCTTGCGCAGCTGGTTGTCCGGGCAATCTCGGCGCAGTTCCGCAACGGTGGTGCCGTCCGGCAGTGCCAGTTCCGGGGCCAGGTCCAGCAGGGGTTGCAGGACGAAATCACGGTTGGCCAGTTCCGCGTGGGGAACGGTCAGGCGCGCGTCGTTGAGGGTTGTCTGACCAAACAGCAGCAGATCCAGATCCAGGGTGCGTGGTCCCCAGTGCCTCAGCCGCTCACGGCCGTGGGCCTGTTCAATAGCTTGCAGGCAATCCAGCAGTTCGTGGGCAGAAAGATCGGTACGCAGATGAACGGCACCGTTAACGAAATCTGGTTGATCCTGCGGGCCGACGGGGCGGCTGGCATAGAACGGAGATTGCGCGACCAGTGTGGATTTGGGTAAGCCCGCGAGTTCCGACACGGCTCTTGCCAGTTGGGCTGCAGGCTGTTCCAGATTGCTGCCCAGCCCAATATAGGCATCGACTGTCATGGCTGGGGCGGTTTTCTTGCAGGTTTGCGCTTGCGACGGCGCTTTTTCGGACCACCGGAGCCCAGCTCGGAAAGCATTTTTTCCTGCGCACGCTCATCCGCCTGCTGGAATTCCGTCCACCATTGCCCGAGGCCCGGCTCAATTTCGCCCGCGGCTTCCCGCACCAGCAGAAAATCGTAGGCCGCCCGGAAGCGCGGATGGGTCATGGTACCGAACGCACGTTTGCCCTGGCGACGGGGTAGCCGCATCTGCAGTTCCCAGATTTCTTTCATGGGGCCCGAGAAACGTTTCGGTATTGCGGTTGCCTGCACCTGGCGCCCGATCACCTTGCCGATGGCGCCGTGCAGCGCGGGCTGAACCGGATCGCCATTGTCCTGGCGCCTGCGCCATTCCACCTGCAGAGCCGGCCAGAGCATGGCCGCAAACAGGAAATACGGGGTCACTGATTTGCCCTGGGCAATCCGGGCATCGGTGTTGCGAAGGGCTTGCAGTATCAGTTCATCGGGTTCGCCGGCAACCAGTGCCCGGGCGGTCTCCGGGAACAGTGGGGCCAGCAGCCCATAATCCTGAAGCAGGCGATAGGTTGCCTCGCCGTGGCCGGCGGAGAACAGTTTGAGGACTTCATCGAACAGCCGGGCCGGAGGGATGTGCGCCAAGAGCGGGGCCAGCTCCCGAATGGGGGCCTCTGTTTCCGGTTCAATCTCGAAATCGAGTTTGGCCGCAAAACGAATGGCGCGCAGCATTCTCACGGGATCTTCCCGATAGCGGGTTTCCGGGTCGCCAATCAGGCGGATCTGACGGTTTTTCAGATCCTGCACACCGTTGGCAAAGTCGATAATGGAGAAATCCCGGATGCAGTAATACAACGCATTGATGGTGAAGTCGCGCCGCAGTGCGTCTTCTTCCTGATTGCCATAGACATTATCCCGCAGTAACAGACCATGTTCACTGGTCTTGTGCTCGTCGTCGGCCAGGTCGTCATCGGTATCCCGGGCATTACCACGAAAGGTGGTTACTTCGATGATTTCCCGCCCAAACACCACGTGCACAATGCGAAAGCGGCGACCAATCAGGCGGGAGTTCCGGAACAGGTCGTGAACTTCTTCGGGTGTTGCGTTGGTGGCTATGTCGAAGTCTTTGGGTTGTCCGCCAAGGAGAATGTCGCGAACGCCACCGCCCACCAGATAGGCCTCGTAGCCGGACTTGTTCAGACGGTGCAGTACCTTCTTGGCCGGTTCACTGATCATGGAGCGGGAGACGTTGTGCTGATCCCGCGGGATCTCCTGCCGCTGGTAGTGGCGGGCTTTCTTCTTCCCGTTGCCGGGAATGAAGGAGCGTAGTTTTTCAACAAGTCGTTTAGGCATGGAATTCCGTGTTTGCGAAGCGCAAAAACGGGGATTTTAACGGTTTGCGCAGGAATTGCACATGTTTGACGGAAATGCCAGTGAATAAAGTGGTCATGGAGGCCTGTTGAGGGAAGGCTGTTTTTGGCAGTCCGGAAAATCAAAAGGCGGATCCGTTTTCACGAATCCGCCCTGAAAGCGTTGACGATCTGCATTGTTTTTGTTGTTGCCGGGATTCTTTTTGATTCTTTTACCCCACTGTGTTGTCCCCAAGATAAGGACCTTAAGCAATGCAAACGGAAAGCTTTGAATACATAGAGCGGCCAGGAACACGGTGCGGGTTATGGGAGTATCTGCAGTGTCGCCTGGAAGACGATTCTTCTCTACATCTACAACTCGCACGTGTCGTGGGACCCCTAAAAAGCATAGTACCCAAAACACTCAGTTCGCTTGCACCCTGTTCTTGTTTTTGTTGCCGGGCGCTCGTGCAGCTATTTGTTTTTGTTTTGGCGCTGCGTTGTCACTTTTGTTTTTGTTGTTGTGCGCTTATTAGAGTGCAGTGGTCGTGCCAGTTTTTGAAAAGTCTTGTTAAACAAGGGGTTGTAAAAATGAGGTTTGTAAGTGTTACCCCGTATCTCCTGAAAGTGTTACCTGGGTCTCATGATTTGGACAGGAAGTGTTACCGAGAGGAACAGGTGGTAACAACTGATTCTAGGTTCATTCTTTGGGTCAGGCTTTTTTGCGGGGAATGCCCAGGCGTTGCCGACGCTCCCAAAGTGACTTCCGGCTGATGCCCAGCTTCTGTGCCAGCTCGGTCTCGCTCATCCGGTCCTGATTTTCAAGCACAAAGTGTTGGAAGTAATCCTCCAGCGACAGATCGTTGGACGAATCGACATCCCTTGCAGGGGTTTGTTCATTATTGCCCTCAACCAGGGTTTCCGGGATGTACTCGTCGGCGGAGTCGCTGTCCAGGTCCAGTACCGCCGGGGTAATGACATCGCCATCGGTCAGGATTGAGGCCCGTTCGATGGCGTTTTCCAGTTCCCGGACGTTACCGGGCCAGCGGTAGCGTTCCAGGGCCTGCATGGCCTCCGGGCTCAGAGACAGCTCCGGACGACCAAGCTTGCTGGCCTGGCGTTTCAGGAATCGGCGGGCCAGGCCCAGAATGTCGGCGCGACGTTCCCGCAGGGGCGGTATGCGGATCTGCATTACATTCAGTCGGTAGTAAAGGTCTTCCCGGAACTCGCCGGTTCTGGTCATGGCTTTCAGGTTTCGGTGGGTTGCGGCGATCATCCGCACGTCCACGGTCCGGCTCTGGGTCGAACCCACTTTGCGAATCTCGCTTTCCTGCAACACCCGCAGCAATCGGGCCTGGGCTTCGGCAGGGAGTTCGCCGATTTCATCCAGGAACAGGCTTCCACCGTCCGCCGCTTCAATCAGGCCGGTGCGAGCCGAGACGGCGCCGGTAAAGGCGCCTTTCTCGTGGCCAAACAGTTCCGATTCGATCAGGCTTTCGGGAATGGCTGCGCAGTTTACGGAGATGAGCGGTTTGCTGGCCCGCGGGCTGAGCAGGTGCAGAGCCCGTGCCGCCAGTTCCTTACCGGTACCGGATTCGCCCTGGATAAGCACTGTGGTCTCGGTGGGGGCGACTTTGCGAATCAGGGTGAACACCTTCTGCATGGGCTCACACTGGCCAAACATGATCTCGGATGGGTCCGAATCGGGCCCGCTCGGGCTGGTGGCATCACCAGAACCGGTTGTTTCATAGGAAGCCGAAGACTTGCGTGCCAGAATATTCTCTACAGCCGCGAGCATTTCGTCATGGTCGAAGGGTTTGGCAATGTAGTCCACGGCGCCCATCTTCATGGAGTCAACCGCGGACCGCAAACTGGCATAACTGGTCATGATCAGTACCGGCGTGTTGGGGGCGCGGTTGATCATTTCCGTACCGGCGGCGCCTGGCAGGCGCAGATCGGTGATGACCAGGTCGAAGCTGTCCGGGTCGAGGCCCTCGGCTTCTTCCACCGAGACAGCATCTGCCACCTCATAGCCGGCGTGCTGGAGAAGTTTGCGAACCGCCGAGCGGATAATGTCTTCGTCTTCAACAATCAGAATACGGGGCATAGGGTGTTCACGACCTTTCGTTCGGGCTGCTGTAACCGCTGTCGGTATCAGGCTCGTAGGCAGGCAGGCGGAGTCTCACGCAGGTGCCCAGGCCGGTTTCCGGATTGGCCGGGCTTTCCACCTGAATGTTGCCATAGTGCTCTTCAATGATGCTGTACACCAGTGACAGGCCAAGCCCGGTTCCTTTGTTGGGGGCCTTGGTGGTGTAAAACGGTTCGAAAATATGATCCAGCTGGTCTGCCGGTATGCCGGAGCCTTCGTCAATGACCTCGATGATAGCGGAGTAGCCGTCGGCCTTTCCAGCAACCCGGATGGTACCGCCGTCTGGGGAGGCGTCCCGGGCGTTGGCCAGCAGGTTGATGAATACCTGCACCAGCCGTTGTTCATCTCCCAGCACCTGCAGGCTGGCGGGGCACTCGTTCAGAAAACTGATGCCGAGCCCCTTGTCACTGAGCGACAGCAGGTTGATGGATTCATCAATGCAGCGGTGCAGGCTGACCGGCTCATAACGGTTGGCGTGGGCGTGGTTGCCGGTACGTGCGAAGTTCATCAGCGACTGCAGGATGGTGGATATGCGTCGGGTTTGCTGCTGGATCTGGTCTGCGGTTTCCAGAATGGAGGGATCATCGGTTTCCAGTTTCAGGTTCTGGGCCAGAGACGAGATGCCGGTGACGGGATTACCGATTTCGTGAGCGACGCCGGCCGCGAGGCGCCCTACGGAGGCCAGTCGTTCGCTGTGCATCAATTCATCTTCCAGCAGGCGGGTTTCGGTCTGGTCTTCCACCAGGATGATCGAGCCGCCTTCGGTGTGATCCGGGCCGCTTAGCGCCGCCTTGTGCAGGTTCAGCCAATGTGGCTTGCCGCGAAGATCCAACCTGTGCTTGTAGCGGTGCAGGTCGTCGCCTCGATTGAAATCGTCCAGCAGGGCGTGCCAGTGCTCCGGCAGTGCCAGCAGCTTGGCCCCGACCACTTCCTCGGCGGAAATGTTGGTGAGGCTCTCCATGGCATGATTCCACATCAGAATTTCGCCGTCTTCACCCACTGAACAGGCGGGGATGGGCAGGTTTTGCAGGGTCTGCCGGTAGTGGCGGCGAAGGTTGTCCAGTTCGCCGGCCAGGCCAGTGAGCTGATTCTGGTAATCACCCAGCGCTCGCTCCACATAGCGAATATCCTGTCCGGTACCTCCATGGGTCAGCGGTTTGAAGCCCAGGTGGCGCTTGACGATGTCCCGTGCGACCGAAGGCCCCAACAGGCCAGACAGGTTGATTTCCACTTGATCCCGCAACCGCCGCAACTGGTAAGGCCGGAACTCGACATTGGGGAGCTTGAGCTGGTTCAGGGCCCGCTCCACTTCCCGACGGGCGACCCGGATGCCCAGTGGCTCGGCCAGTTGCTGCACGAATTCGTTGGAGGATGCTGCCAGCAGTTCCCGCCGCTGCGGCCGGGACAGGGCGCCGAGCGAGCACGCCTGAGCGGCACTGGTTTCATCCGGTGATGCCGGGCTGAGAATTGAGATCAGCGCGAACACACTGATGTTGGCGGTCAGGCTGACGAAGGTGAACAGGTGCCAGTTGTCGTAGCCGAGCGTAACCGGCAGCTCAAGCCAGGACAGGATGTCTGCCGCCACCGAGAACGGCAACACCAAGGTGATCAACCAGATGAACAGGCCGGTAAACAGGCCGGCAATCAGGCCACGGCGGTTGCCTTCGGGCCAGTAGATGACGCCAAGCGCGCCCGGCAGCAGCTGCAGTGTGCCGGAGAGCGAGATGGCGCCCAGAATAGACAGGTCCAGGTGCTGGCCAATGGTTTCATGGAACAGCAGGGCCAGAAACAGGATGACGGCAATCAGTAGGCGTTTGACCCACTGCAGCCAGCGATAGATGTCACCTTGATCCCGGGGCGTCTTGAGCGGCAGAACAACGTGGTTAAGCACCATGCCGGACAGGGCCAGGGTACTGACGATCATCAGTCCGCTGGCGGCGGAAAGCCCGGCAATGTACATGGCCATGGTCAGGACGGGGCTCTCCAGGGCCTGGGCTACGCCGATACTGAAAAAGGCCGGCGGAGCGTCAACCGACAGCGCCTGGCCACCCCAGACAATCAGCGGCACCGGCAGGCCGACCAGCAGCAGGTACAGTGGCAATCCCCAGCTGGCCTTCGCGAGGGCACGGGGGGACGGGTTCTCACTGAAAGTCATGTGGTACATGTGGGGGAGCACCAGGGCCGCGGCGAACGACATCAGCAGCAGTGCCCGCCAGCTTCCGTCATTAATTGCCATGGTCATGGTGGCTTCCGGATGTGAAGTTTCCGCCAACCAGGCCTCAAGCCCATTGGTACCACCGAAAACCGAGAACAGGATAACGCCGCCTAAAACCAGGAGGGCAACCACTTTCACCAGGGAGTCGAAGGCGATGGCCAGTACCAGCCCCTGATGGTTGCCGGAGGCCTGATGGCGACGGGCACCAAACAGCATGGTGAACAGCACCACGATCAGGCTAAACATGACGCTGATAACTTTCGGCGGCGCATCCGGGGCGAGCAGGCTGGCGGAAACCGAGACTGCCTGAATCTGCATGCTCAGCAAGGCCAGAATGGCTGCAGCCGAACACAGGGTGACCAGGGTGCCCGCCCACTGGCTGCGGTAACGATAGGCGAAAAGATCGGCCAGCGACGTCAGTTGGTAGGCGCGGCCTATGCGGAGAATCGGGTTGAGCAAAACCGGTGCCAGCAGGAAGGCGCCGCTGATGCCCAGGTAATAGGCCAGGAAGCCGTAGCCGGAGTCCGCCGCCATACCAATGGCGCCGTAGACGGCCCAGATGCCGGCATAAACCCCAAGGCTAAGGGTATAGATCAGTGGGTGGCGAACCCAGCGACGCAATAACGTGCCCCGTTCGGTGCCCCAGGCAATGCCGAACAGAACGATCAGATAAAACAGGCTGGCCAGGAGCAGGCCGGTGGCGCTAAAACTCATTGGGATCCCGCCGCCATTCCAGCCAGAAACCGATAGCAATCAGCCCACCCCAGATCACGAAGGGGCTGTACCAGGCATTCTCCGGCGATGTCCACCAATCCAGGATATTGGGCGAAAAAATATAGATAGCCAGTACCAGCAGAAATACCAGGCGGTAGATATACATCGGGTTATCGGTCCGAAGGCGAAAGTGTCCCGCCGGTTATACCACGGGCCTGCCCGGATGTCAGGGGAATGGCGCTCCGTTGCCAGTGGGCCTCGGCCCAATTGAGAACTTCTTCAACCGTGGCAAGAGCGAGTGTCGGCTCCGGTTGCTGCCCCATGGCCTGAAGTGCCAGAAAGAGATTGCGGGCAGGGTGATCGTCATCCAGGGCCGGAGCGTGGGTCTGCTTGCTGAGTTTCTGGCCTTGTTCATTGACGATTACCGGAATGTGCAGCCAGTGGGGTGGCTCGGCACCCAGGGCCCGGAAGACCTGTTGTTGCTGCGCGGTCATGTCGAGCAGGTCAGAGCCGCGAACCACATGAGTGATGCCCTGGTCGATATCGTCGACAACGACTGCCAGCTGATAGGCGTAGAAACCTTCCTTGCGCAGAATGACCGGATCGTCCAGTTCGGCGTGCACCATCTGTACCTGGGGGCCAAGCAGATCGTCCTGCCAGTGACTTGCTTCATCTTCGAGGGCAAAGCGAACGGCGTATGGGCCATCCCCGGGGCTGGTGTCACCTCGCCGGCACCGATTGGGATGGTAGCCGTGGTTGTCTTTGAGTTGTTTGCGTGAGCACCGGCAGCGATAGGCTTTGTCCTGCGCCAGCAGAGTTTCGATGGTGCGCTGGTAGGCGTCATGGCGCCGGGACTGAAAGCGGACGGGCTCGTCGGGGAAAAGGCCGTGGCATTCCAGTGAGTGCAGTATCTGGCCGGTGGCTTCCGGGGGTTCCCTTAGTGGGTCAAGGTCTTCGATACGAACCAGCCAGTCACCGCGGGCATGCTTTGCTTCCAGCCAGCTGGCCAAAGCCGTTACCAGGGAACCAAAGTGCAGTGGGCCGGTGGGGGAAGGGGCAAACCGCCCGCGATAACGTGAAGTCGCCATAGGCGTAGAAGGGCCGGCGGAGGACTCGCCGCCGGCCCGGGGCAGCGTCAGATGCCGGTCTGGCGTTCGCGAATCTCAGCCAGGGTCTTGCAATCGATGCACAGAGTGGCCGTCGGACGGGCCTCCAGACGACGAATGCCGATTTCCACACCACACTGGTCGCAGAAACCGTAGTCGTCCTTGTCGATACGATCGATGGTCTGGTCGATTTTCTTGATCAGCTTGCGCTCGCGGTCGCGGGTGCGCAGTTCCAGGCTGAACTCTTCTTCCTGGGTTGCGCGATCGCTGGGATCCGCGTAGTTTGCTGCGTCTTCCTGCATGTGGTGCATGGTGCGGTCGACTTCTTCCATCAGCTCCTGCTTCCATTGCAGCAGCAGATCTTTGAAGTGCTGGAGCATTTCCGCACTCATGTAGTCTTCACCCTTCTTCATTTCATAAGGGGTGAAGTTGGTAAAACGTTCGCGTGGTTGTTCTGCAGTGTTTGCCATTGAACCCGGCCTCTTGTTTGTACTTCACAAGAACGCTTTGCTTCCCTCCGCGCCAGTGTGGCTGCGCGGTTTTACCCTGGATAGCATTCGTCCTGAAACGGGAATCTGCGGAAAATAGCAGATAAGTCACAGGGGTGCCAGCCTTGTGACACGTACTTTTTGCGGAGAGCACATGAAGTTTCCTGAACCTTTGGTAGAAGGGCGGCTGATTCGCCGCTACAAACGCTTCCTGGCGGACGTGCAATTGCCGGATGGCACTGAGGTAACCGCCCACTGCCCCAACACCGGTTCCATGCTGGGGTGCCAGCCGGAAAATGCCCGGGTGTGGTTGAGCCGGAGTGACAATCCCAAGCGTAAGCTCCAGTACACCTGGGAGCTGGTGGAGACGGAGCCGGGGGTGCTTGCCTGCGTCAATACGGTCCGCCCCAACGCTCAGGCCCGCGCCGCTATCGAAGCCGGTGTGGTTCAGAGCCTGGCCGGCTACGCTCAGTGCCGGGCGGAGGTGCGTTACGGTTCGGAGAAAAGCCGGATCGATCTGTTGTTGTCGGGCCATGATCACGATCCCGATGCCTGGGTGGAGGTAAAAAACGTTACCCTGGCCGAGGGTGGGGAAGGCTATTTCCCGGACGCCGTCACCGAGCGTGGCCAGAAACATCTGAGGGAGCTAATGGCTCAGGTTCAGAACGGAGACCGGGCAGTGCTGTTTTTTGTGGTGAACCACACCGGAATCGAGCAGGTCCGGCCTGCGGATCATATTGATGCCCGCTATGGTCAGCTGCTTCGAGAAGCCTGCGAAGCCGGGGTAGAGGTGATCGCCTATCGGGCTGCACTGGCCGGTGAAGATGGCAACCCTTCGGGGCGCCTGGAGCTGGTTGAGGAGGTGCCGGTCAGTCTGGAACCCTGACCTGCACCTCACCATCGTGCAGGCGAATGTCCAGGGCGGAGAGCGCATCGCCCTGGCAGGGGCCCGCAATGCATTCACCGGTACCGGGTTTGAACAGGGCACCGTGGGTGGAGCACTGGATAAACAGATTGTCGCTGTCCATGAATCGGCCCGGCATCCAGTTCAGCTCAATGCCCAGGTGAGGGCACAGGTTGAGGTAGGCTCGGGGTGTGGTGCCATCCAGAAAGGCAAAACCGGTGAGGGGCATGCCGGCCGGTTCTTTCGCTTTCTCTTTCAGGCGAAATTCCAGGAACTGGCCGGGAACAAGCTCACTCGCCGCCGCGACGGTTTGCCAGTTGGCTGCGTGGGCACTCATTTGGGCAGGATGGCGTAACGCATACGGGTGCCGTGGTTGAGTGACATCACGATTTCGTCGGCTTCCAGGCGGTGCGGGAAATAGCAGCCGGATATCTTGGCGCTGGCAATGCTGGCTCCTTCCATTCTCGATTTCGAGAAATCGATGCCGCGGAGGTCGGCGCCGCGGAAGTAGCCATGGCGGAAGTCCAGGCCCTTTGCGTCCATGCCGCGCAGGTCCAGCCCGCGGAAATCGCCACGGGCGAAGCTCGGAAGCTCGCTCAGTTTGGCTTTCTCGGCATTAAAGGCGTCCATATCCTCGCTACGGAGCAGGTCATACAGGGGGTGGTCTATATGCTGGAGATCGCTTTCCTGAATATCGTCCATCTTGCACCTCGCACGGACAGCAGGGTTTGTTTTTAGTGTCAGTATAGTGCGCCCTGCCAAAATGGCAGGGCAGCTCGGATCAGGCCGGCCCGGCCATGCCCAGATGCTGGCGGATGCGATCAGCAACCGCCTCGGCAACGTGCTCATCCTCGGTGTGCAGGTGCACCGTGTGGGTTTTCTCCTCAGTGGTCAGCGGCTCAAACCAGCTTTGCTGAGCATCCAGCAACTCTTCCGTTGCCTCCGAGGCATCACCTTTGCGTTTGCGCACCCACTCCCGGCGCAGAGCTTCCGGCGCCTCGCAATGCAGCAGAGCGAAGGGGACCCCCTGATTTTCGGCCACACCGGCAAACTGAGCCCGCTCCTTCTCTTTCAGGCAGGCCGCATCGACAATGACAGACAGCCCTGAAGCCAGCAGCTCTCCGGCCAGCTCTGCCAGATGCGCGTAGGTTTTTTCGGTTGCTTCCGGGCTGTAAAGATCGGTACCCAGGCCCGATTTGCTGTCGTCCAGGGGCCCCAGACCGTGCAGGCGCTTGCGCTCTACGTCAGAGCGCAGCCGGATTAGCCCGAGTTCCTCCGCCATGGCGGCACTCACGCAGGTCTTGCCGCTGGCGGAAAGGCCGGTGGTGGCCAGCAGGTAATGATTCGGTATGGCGCCGTAATCCTCCGCCAGTTGGGCGTAGCTCCGGTAACGCTGCATCAGGTCGGTTTTCTCGGCCTCGCTCAGGTTCGGGTTGCCCAGGGTGAACAGGGCGATTTTGGCCCGCACCATGGCGCGGTACGCCTTGTACAGGGGGAGCAAGGCCAGGCCTTCAAAATCACCGCGGTATTCCAGGTAGGTGTTCAGCACCCGGTTCGCCAGCGCCGGTTCCTGGCGGGATTCCAGGTCCATAAGCAGGAAAGCCAGATCATTCATCACGTCGATCCAGCGGAACGGCTCGTTGAACTCGATGCAGTCAAACACCGTCACCTGATCATTGAACACGGTAATGTTGGCCAGGTGCAGGTCGCCATGACATTCGCGCACCAGCCCGTTTTCCCGTCTGTGGGCGATTAAGTCCCGGCAGCGTTCGAAGGTGGTGCGGGTCCAGTCTTCCAGGTTGTCCAGCTGCGCCAGTAACCCGGCATCATCCAGCATGGGGCGGATCTGGTCGAAGTTTTCCTGCATGGCGGCATACACCGCCTCCGGGGTGCCCAGGGGCTTTTCATCGGCGACCGGTGGCAGGCTTTTGTGAAAGTCTGCAACCTGGCGGGCAAGATTGGTGAGCAGCTCTGCTGGCAGGTCGCCGCGTTCCTGGCGCACATCAAACAGCTGGTTCTGATCGAACTGGCGCATGCGAATGGCGTACTCGAAGGGGGAGCCTTCACCGCCCAGTTGAGGTTGCTCCGGGGTGCCTGTAATGGGTACCACTTCAAGGTAGAGTTCGGCCGCCAGACGGCTGTTCAGGCGCAGTTCTTCTTCGCAGAAGCGTTTGCGGCGTTCCAGGGTGGAAAAATCCAGGAACCCGAAATCCATGGGTTTCTTGATCTTGTAGGCAAAGTCACCGGTAAGCAGAACCTGTGAGATATGGGTTTCAATCACGCGGAATTCTTTGACCGGATGATCGTAGAGTTCCGGGTTCTGCAGTGCCTTGATCAGTGTATCCGGGCCGTTGGCGCTCACGTTGTGCTCCTGGAATCCTTGAAGTTGTTGATTTTTCGTTTTTTGGAGAGCTCCACTATAACGGGCAGATTACAGAAATAACACACACCAGACCTGCCGATAGCGGTGCCCCCTTCGATATAATCCCGCCATGAGTAAAAAAACACCTCCCCGCAAGAAAAAAACCGAATCCAGTCCTCGCCGCAAACGCTCCGGTCTCTGGCGCTTTCTGTTTCGCGCAGCTGCCCTGTGCCTTGTGCTGCTGGCGGGATGGATGGTCTATCTCGATGCCGTGGTGACCTCCCGCTTCGAAGGACGTCGCTTTGAAGTGCCCTCCCGGGTGTACGCCCGGCCCCTGGAACTCTACGACGGTGCCGGTATCAGCGCCGCCGCGCTGGTGCGTGAACTGGAGCTGGCAGGCTATCGCTCGGGCGACGGTCGTCGGCCCGGAACCTGGCAGCGAAATGGCGACCGTTTTGTCATCAGCACCCGGGATTTTTCTTTCCCGGATGGCAAGGAGCCGAGACGGCGTCTTTCGCTGGCGGTTCGTGGCGATCGGGTAGATTCGTTTTCCGTAATGGAGGGCGACAGCTCTCCGATTGTTCGGCTGGAGCCGGCTCAGATTGGCGGAATATACCCGTCCCACCGGGAGGATCGGATTCTGGTGGAGCTGGATGAGGTGCCAGAGGCCATGATTGCCGGTCTGATGGCTGTGGAGGACCGGCAGTTCTACGAGCATTTCGGCATCGCGCCACTCTCCATTGCGCGGGCGATGGTGGCGAACATCAAGGCCGGTCGTATAGTTCAGGGCGGTAGCACACTGACCCAGCAATTGGTGAAAAACTTTTTCCTGACCCGGGAGCAAACCCTTCTGCGCAAGGGCAACGAAGCCCTGATGTCGGTATTGCTGGAGCTGCACTACGACAAGGACGACATCCTCGAAACCTACCTGAATGAAGTTTATCTGGGCCAGGCAGGCACTCGCAGCATTCATGGTGTTGGCCTGGCCAGCCAGTTTTTCTTCGGCGAGTCGCTGAAGGATATTGATGTCCACCAGATTGCCCTGCTGATTGGCATGGTCAAAGGCCCCAGTTATTACAATCCGCGCCGGCACCCGGAGCGGGCCAAAGCGCGGCGTAACCTGGTGCTGGACGAAATGGCGGAGGCCGGGGTGATTTCCGGGCAAGAGGCCAGGGAGGCGAGTGCAAGGCCTCTCGGCCTCAGCGCAAAACCGTCCTATACCGATAATCGCTACCCGGCCTATATCGATCTGGTGCGCCGGCACCTGGCGCGGGACTACCGGGAGGAAGACCTGCAGAGCGAGGGCCTGAGAATATTCACCACCCTGAATCCGGAAGTTCAGCAGGCCGCTGAGAAGGCCGCAACCGATACCTTGCCTCGCCTGGCATCGGGAGAGGTGGCCGAGGCGCTGGAAGCGGCGGTGGTTGTCACCGCCAAGGATACCGGCGAGGTGTTGGCGCTCGTGGGGGGCAAAGACCCCCGCTTCGCCGGTTTTAACCGGGCAGTTGACGCCCGGAGGCCTATCGGTTCGCTGGTGAAGCCGTTTATCTACCTGACGGCGCTGTCTCAGCCGGAGCGCTACACCTTGATTTCGCCGGTTCAGGATAAGGCCTTCACCCTCGAGTTTGACGATGGTCGGCGCTGGCAGCCACAGAACTATGATGGCAAGGAGCGTGGTCAGGTGCCCCTGCACGAAGCTCTGTCCCGCTCGTACAACCTGCCGGCCGTGCGTGTAGGGCTGGATGTGGGCATACCGGCGGTGCAGGAGACGCTGAGGGCCTTTGGGGTGACCACGCCTATTTCGGATTATCCGTCGATGCTTCTGGGTGCCATTTCCCTGTCGCCGGTGGATGTCGCGCAGCTGTATCAGGGCCTGGCAACCTCCGGTTTCAATACACCCCTGCGCACCATTCGGGAAGTCACCGATGCCGCCAATGAGCCCTTGTCACGGTACAGCCTGAAGGTGGATCAGGTGGCCGATCCTGCCGCGGTGCACCTGGTGCAGTACGTTATGCAGGAAACCATGCAGGAAGGCACGGGCCGGTCAGCCTACTACCGGTTACCGGATTCCCTGACACTGGCGGGCAAGACCGGTACTACTGACGATGGCCGTGATTCCTGGTTCGCCGGTTTCAGTGGCGACCTGCTGGCGGTCGCCTGGGTCGGCCGTGATGATAACGGCCCGACCGCGTTGACCGGGGCTTCCGGCGCCTTGCCGGTCTGGTCTGCCACCATGGCGCAGATTCCCCAGCACGGTTTCTCACCGGTGATGCCCGATGGCGTTCAGTATCACTGGGTGAACCCGGGCGAACAGGCGCTGACCGGCGAAAACTGCGACAATGCCCGGCTGATTCCGTTTATCGCCGGCAGCGAGCCGGAACAGCACACAGGCTGCAACGGCAGTCTTGGCCGGCAAATTCGAGGTTGGTTTGAAGGATTGTTTCAATGAATAAACAAGTGATTATACGGTCAGCCTGTCTGGCCCTGTTTGTCGGCCTGGCCGGTGGTTGCGCCACCGGGCCGGGTGGCGGCTCCATCTATGTGCCCGTGGGGGGCGATGACCGCCGTTCGGCGCCGGAACCACCACGCACCAATATTCCTGATGAACAGGACGAACAGGTATGGCGCAAGAGCGAGCAACCGACGGTCACTGAGCCGGACTCGCCGAGCACCCGGGCGCCCAGCTACAGCGAATCCGGTGACCAGTTGCCGGCCGCCGCGCTCACGTTGGTGCGTGATGCTGATCAGCGCCTTCGGCAGGGTGATTCCGCCGGCGCCATCGCCCGACTGGAACGTGCCCAGCGCATTGCGCCAAGATCTTCCGAAGTCTATTTCAAGTTGGCCGAGGCTTACGTTGCCGGGGACAATCTGGGGGCTGCGGAGCAGTTTACTCTGAAGGGACTCTCGTTGGCGGGCAACGATGAACGCATGCAGCGTTCGGGCTGGTTGCTGCTGGCGGATATCCGCCGGGCTCGCGGTAACGTGGCGGGGGCCGATCAGGCTGAGGCCAGGGCCGCGGCGCTGTAACTCGGGTTGACGGAATGAATGTTCAGAGACCGTCCCTGGTCTCTGAACGCCACAGCAAAATCAGGGCTGTGGTATGGGGTCTGCCACGGTTGTTTCGCCGGCAACAACGGAGACGTTCTGTTGCCCATCAAACTCCAGGGTTTCATCGGTCTCGTTGTTGTCCAGCTGGCAGCTGTAGGCGATGGTGTACTGGCCTTCGGTCAGGAATGCTGCGGTCCACTCATAGAATGATCCGGATTCCTGAGCGGTGACCGGAACCACCATCAACGGGTTGGCGCCATCGCGACTGACGTTCAGGTCAATCGGTTCGACATCAGCGCCTTCGTAGACGTAGACCGCACCGCTGTACTCGCAATCCGCCAACGTGCCTTCTGCGTCGTCAGTGCCTCTTGTTTGGGCAATCGTTGCGTAATCAACGGTCCCCTCAATGGCGCCAACCTCCAGGTTGTCCACAAGTCGAAGCACGGGTTTGAGCATGTAATCGGCGAGCGCGTTGCCTGGCGGGTTCACAATGGATTTGCGCACATCAAAATCGATGGTGAAGTTGTTGCTGGAATCAGCCGCCACCACGAAGTCGCCTTTCAGTTTCAGTCCGCTCTGCTCACCTGAGGGAACGGCAAGGGTGAACTGGCTGCCGCCATCGCTTTCTTTGGTTACGTAGGAGTTGTCGGTGTCGATAATCAGCCGGATTTCGTTATAGACCCCGGCCGGCACTTCCTCGTTGGTGATCAGTGGCTCGGTTACGCCGCCTTGCAGTGTAAGCAGGTCAACCACACCGGTTTCATCAAGGTTGAATTCCAGCCAGTCACCGTCGGCCGGCTTGAGCCGGATGGCATTGAACGCGATGTTGACGCTGGACAGCTCCATGGTCGGGGCGTCGGTCAGTCCAACGGAGACCGAGCCGGTCTCACCCGATGATGAGGAACCGCCGCTACCACCGCATGCCACCAGTGCGCTGGCCAGCGCAGAAACGACAAATACTCTGCTCATTTGCTTCATAAAACCCTCCGGTTTTTTTGGTCCAGTTCTGGCCTGGTCGTTGGGTGCCAGTCAGAACCCAACGCAGAGGGTTTGAAAAAGGTTCCGGTTGCTGCATTAACATCCGGCCATAAATCCGTCATTATCGCCTGAAGTGCACACAGGGCGGGCGTAAGATAGACTGCCCTCTTCCAGAATTTCGATCAGGCAGTTGGTCTTTGGCAATTTTCCCTTTCCGCCCGTCCGCACAGAAACGTTTCCATCGGTTGGTTCAGCCCCACCTCGAGGGGATGTATGCGTTTGCCTACCGTTTGACCGGAACCCGTCAGGACGCTGAGGATCTGGTGCAGGATGTGGTCGTCAAACTGTATCCCCGATTATCCGAACTTGAGACGGTGGAACAGCTTCGGCCCTGGCTGAACCGTGTGCTTTATCGTCAGTTTGTGGATTCGGTTCGCCGCAGGGGGCGCCGTGCCGACCGGGCAGCCAGTGAACTCGTGGAGGCGGACCACCAGGCGGATTGGTTCGATGCGCTGGAATCTGATGATGCCACGCCAGAACATGTCTTCGATCAGTCTCGCCTGGGGTTCATGCTGGACGAAGCTATGGACCGGCTTTCGCCAGATCAGAGAACCTTGCTGCTTCTGCACGATGTTGACGGCTGGAGACAGGAGGATGTGGCCGCGGTACTGGGTGTTGCGGTTGGTACCGTGAAGTCGCGATTACATCGGAGCCGCGCCACGTTGAGAAAATACCTGCAGCAGCGCATGGAACCGGGAAGCGACGTCCGGCGTGTTGAAGAGTGAGGTGATGACCATGTCCTGTCCAAGCATTCGATCACAATTACCTGATTATGTCAGGGCGACACTCTCCGAGAATGAGGCGGCAGTGGTGCGTGAGCATTTGCAACGTTGCCCTCGGTGCCGGCGTCGTTGTGATATGGAAGAAGTGTTGATGTCCCGGATGGCTGCGCAGTTTGATGTGCCTCCGCCGGCCCCGGATTTTGAATCGCGGGTGTTTGGGGAGTTGTCTTCCGGTTCGGGCCGGCGTGTACACATGGCCTGGGGTGGCGCGGTGGCGGCAGCACTGGCATTGGGGTTGTTCATCGGGCAGTCCGGACTGTGGCAACCTGATGAGGCTGTCGCTGTGGCGGAGGTGGTGGACACCCCCGTTGTCGCGCCGGTGGAGAGAACCGTACGCCTTGCATTCACGGCGGGAGAGCCCCTGGATGACGTTACCCTTACCTTGAATCTGCCGCCTCATGTGGAAATCGCAGGCTTGCCCGGGCAGCATCAGGTGCGCTGGCAGGTGAGCCTGGAACAGGGTGACAATGTGCTGGCATTACCCCTGCGGATTATGTTCCCCGGGGCCGGCGAGCTTGTTGCCGAGCTGGATGCTGAAGGCCGGCAGAAAGTTTTTCGGGCCACCATACCTGATTACCCGGGGGCGAGCCGGCATGCCCCTGTGGATGTTAAGGAGCCTGCAACATGAGTGGTTATAACGGATCCCTTGGCTTCGCAACCGCTGGCCTTATACTTGCCCTGATGTCCGCGCCGGCGTTTGGCCGGGACGATCTTGACGTCACCATGCGGCTGGTTGGTGAGAATGAGGACGTAACGGAATCGGTTGCCCGTGAAATTCGGTTGCCGGAGCTACCGGCACTGGAGCGTCGTTCCTCCGGGCTTGGACGTGGCGATGGTGAGCCGCCGGGCCAGCAAATTCGCGAGCAGGCCCGTGAAAAAGGGCGGGATTTTGGTCAGTCCATGTCAGAGCGTGCCCGCGACGTTCGTGAAAACCGGCCGGAGCGGCCTGGTTCCGACAAGCGCCCCGATATTGATCCTGGCAAAAAGCCGGAACGTCCGCCTCAATCCTCGAAGCCGTAACTCAAAGCTTGTGGTAACCTCGGTTTCCGTCAACGGTTTTCTATTTATTGACTGAACCCGGGGTTGTTCTTGCGTCTCCTCTTCATCTTTTTGTTTCTTCTCGGTCAGCCCCTGTTGGCCCAATCCGCTTTCTCTGATGGGGCAAGCGAAGCTCTGGCCCAGGGCGTGGTCCAGTTTCAGCAAGGCAACCTTGGTCAGGCCCGGGAAAGTTTCCAGTTGGCTGCAGAGCTGGGCGTTCAGTCTCCGTCACTGCATTACAATCTGGGCGTGGTCTGTTATCGGCTGGGGGATTATCCGGCGGCCCGGCAGTGGTTTTCCCGTTTACTGGACGGTGACGATCGCGCCTTGGCCACGTACAACCTGGGCCTGGTCGCCCTTGCTGATGATCGGCCAGGGGAAGCCCGTAAATGGTTTGAGGAAAGCCTTGCGGCATCACCACCGGAGTCTGTCCAGCGTCTTGCCGAACAGCAGTTGGCAAAACTCGACGGCGTGGCACTTCTTCAGGGCGAACGCCGAGTGGATGCCTACGGCTATTTGTCCCTGGGCGCAGGTTACGACAGCAATCTCTCGGCAACTCCTGAAGACTCCGCCAGTAATCAGGGAAGTGCGCTTGGCGAAGTGATAGCCGCCGGTTCGGTTGACTATGCATTGGATGCCCACCGTTGGCTCTCGCTGGATCTGATCGCGTTTGCCCGACACTATGCCGAGGACGGCGATTACGATCAGCAGTTGTTACAGGCGCGCTTCGGTGTCATGCGTGCCTGGGGGCTTTGGGCGGTTGGTATTCGGCCCGTGGTGTCGCGTTCGTGGCTTGACGGAGATAGTCTGGAAACCCGCTGGGGTGCTGAGTTTCTGGCCCGGTCTGCCGAGTGTTCACCTGCCGAAGATCTGAGGTGTGACGTGGCGTTTGCCGTGGAGCAGGTGAATGGTGGTGACGGCTACCAGGCCTACGATGGCCAGTGGTACCAGCTGAAGGCAGGGCTGGGTTATCCGTTTGGTGATCTTGACCTGGCAGGCGAGTACCGCCTGGAACTGAACAACCGGCAAGATCTGGACGTGCCCGAACGGTTTGTCAGCGTATCGCCCACAAGGCACGAGCTTATTCTGGAAGCGAATTATCAGCTGTCGTCGGAGTTGGCCTTGGCGGGTGAGCTATCGGTTCGCCACAGCCGCTATGGCAAGCCGCATCGCTGGGTTGAGTCGGGGATGTTGGTGGAGCGCAGGCGGGAAGACGTCCTGACCGGAGTAGGGCTGATGGCTGAGTATGATCTCACTGCGCGCTGGTTATTAAGGCCGCAATGGTTTTTCCGTCATCAGCAGAGTGAGCTCAACGAATACGATTTTCGTCGGCATACGCTGTTGCTCTCCCTCGAGGGCGTATTCTAGCCCAGCCGAGGTTTGCCCCCGGATTGATCCCGGGGGCAATGGTGCCTCACAACGTTTTCATGACCTTGCGCGCAGCTGCCAGAGTGAATTCAATATCCTCATCTGACAACGCTGCGGTAGTAAAGCCTGCCTCGAATGCTGAGGGCGCAAGGTAAACGCCTTCCTTCAGCATGCCCTGGAAGAATGCCTTGAAGCGTTCCACGTCACAGGCCATCACCTGGTCAAAGCGCGTGATGGATGGTTCGGTTGTAAAGAAGAAGCCGAACATGGCACCCGCGGACTGAACCGCCAGTGGGATGCCGGCTTCATCCGCTGCCGCCTTGAAGCCATCCTTCACCCGATTGGTTTTTTCCGTCAGCCGATCGTGGAACCCGGGCTCGGAAATCGCATTCAGCGTGGTCAGCCCGGCGGTCATTGCCAGCGGGTTACCGCTCAGGGTGCCGGCCTGATAAACCGGGCCCAGCGGCGAGATATGCTCCATGATTTCGCGTTTGCCGCCGAATGCACCGACGGGCAGTCCTCCGCCAATCACCTTGCCCAGAGCCGTCAGGTCCGGTTTCACCCCGTAGAATCCCTGGGCGCCGCCGAGCGATACCCGGAAACCGGTCATCACCTCATCGAAGATCAGCACGGTGCCGTGCTCATCACACACTTCCCGCAGCGCTTCCAGGAAGCCGGGCACGGGCGGGATGCAGTTCATATTGCCGGCTACGGGCTCAACGATAATGGCCGCGATCTGGTCGCCCATCTGGCGGAAGGTATCACGAACCTCGTCAATATCGTTGTAGGTCAGGGTCAGGGTATGCTCCGCCAGGCTGGCCGGAATTCCCGGTGAGTTCGGTACACCCAGGGTCAGGGCGCCGGAACCGGCTTTGACCAGCAGGGAATCTACGTGACCGTGGTAGCAACCTTCGAATTTCACGATCTTGTCGCGGCCGGTGTAGCCACGGGCCAGGCGGATGGCACTCATGGTGGCCTCGGTGCCGGAGTTGACCATGCGCACCAGTTCGATGGAAGGCACCAGCTCGCATACCTTTTTCGCCATCTCGGTTTCAATGGCGGTCGGGGCCCCGTAACCCACACCCAGATCCACCTGAGCGTGCAGCGCCGCTTTGATGCGGGGATCGGAATGGCCCAGGATCATCGGGCCCCAGGAACCAATAAAATCGATGTACCGCCGGTCATCCTCGTCATAGAGATAGGCGCCCTCGGCGTGTTTGAAAAAGACCGGAGTACCGCCAACACCACGGAATGCCCGAACCGGGGAGTTTACGCCGCCGGGAATATATTTCTGGGCCTGTTCAAAGAGGGTTTCGGAATGATTCACGGTTGTCTCCTGTTATTCGGAAAGTGAAAAAAGTGGATGATGCCGGGCGAACAGGCGGTGAAATGCCCTGGCCCGGGCTTCTATGTCTGAGGGTTGGCCGCCGAACAGGCCGCCGACTACGGCAACCAGGTCTGCCCCGGCACGGATCAGGGCCTCAGCGTTGTTACCGGTGATTCCGCCTATGGCTGTAATGGGTAACCCGAGGCCTTTTGCCTCGGTTAAAACGTCCGGCGAAGCCGGCGGCGCACCGGGCTTGGTAGTCGAATCGTAAAAGCGGCCGAAGGCCAGGTAATCCGCACCGCCGTCAGCGGCTGTCTGGGCCAGATTCAGGCTGTGATGGCAGGTGATGCCGATAATGGCATGCTCCCCGAGCAAGCGCCTGGCGTCGACCAGTGAGCAATCATCCTGACCCAGATGAACCCCAGCGGCGCCGACTCTGACGGCAAGTTCCGGGTCGTCATTAATCAGTAACGGAACGTCGAACCCCTGGCACAGGCTGTTGAGGTTCCTGGCCTGAACCAGCCGTTCAGAGGCTGTCGATCCCTTGTCCCGATACTGAACCAGCCGCGCGCCTCCGGCCAGAGCCGCCTCTACCGAAGCAATCAGGATGTCGGCAGGCGTCAGCCGGTTATCGGTGATGGCGTAAAGACCGGGTCGAAGCTGAGACTTTACCGTTCCCACAGAATACCCCGGTCGGGAACCCGCTGGCCCTGGCCAACCGTCAGTGCATGCAACAGCGCCCGATGCACGTAATTCTGCGCCTGGGAAATCGCGGCTCTTGGTGACAGTCCCATGGCCCGGCCGGCGGCAATGGCCGCTGCCAGCGTGCAGCCGGTGCCGTGATATTCATTGCTGCCAACCCGTTCCACCTCCCATTCCATGGGCTCCGGGGCGTGGTTATACAGTGTGTTGATGATGTGGATGCCTGTGCCGTGGCCGCCGGTGGCAAGCACGGACTCACAGCCCGTCTGCAAAAGGTTGCGGGCGGCCTCTGCCGGATCGTCGCTGCCGCCGAGCTGAGCCAGTTCAATGCCGTTGGGCGTAATCATTTCAGCTCTGGCAAACAGTTTGTCTTTCATGGCTGTGACAAGCGCATCATCAGCCAGATCGCCACCGCCAGCCGCCTTGATCACCGGGTCGACAATCAAAGGCACGCCCGAATGCTTCTGCACAAACTCCACCAGTACCTCCACCACTTCGGCATTTCCGAGCGCCCCGGTTTTGATGGCGTGGATGGGCGTATCCTGGGCAAGGCACTCCAGTTGCTGTTTGATCAGGTCCGGGCTGACGGGCTCGGCGCCATATACGTTGCGGGTGTCCTGCACGGTCAGGCAGGTGAGCACGGGCAGCGGATGGGCGCCGATGGATGTGATGGCCTGTATGTCTGCCTGTATGCCGGCGCCACCAGACGGATCCAGCCCGGAGAGCACCAGTACGTGGGGGCGGGTGAAGCTTTTGATGGCCGATCTCCTCAGAATGGTTTAACAACAGCAAGAATCACGACAGCGAGCAGGACAAACACCGGCAGCTCATTAAACCAGCGGTAGAACACGTGGCTACGGGTGTTCTGGTCATCCCGGAACACTTTGACAAGGTGACCACAGTAGAAGTGGTAGATGATCAGCAAAGCCACCAGCGTCAGCTTGGCATGCAGCCACCCCTGACTGAAATAGCCTGACCAGTTATAGCTGAGCAGCCAGACACCGAATACAACCGTGGCGACCATGGAAGGCGTCGTAATGCCACGGTAAAGCTTGCGTTCCATCACCTTGAACCGCTCTTTGCCTGGTTCATCCTCGCAGGCGGCATGATACACGAACAGTCTGGGCAGATAGAAAATGCCGGCGAACCAGCACACCAGGGAAATAATGTGGAAGGCTTTCACCCAAAGCATTCGTTAACTCCGTCGGTATTGGTAGTAGCTTTCGATATCCGTTTGCAGCACAACACCATAAACCCGTTGAATCATGGGGGCCACATGGCGTTGTACGTATAGTGCCTCAGCTTGGGTGCTGTCGAATTGATGCAGGGCTTCTTCCAGCGTTGCCTGGTACTGTACCGGTGCCACATCCCGCCGGTTGGCGGGGATTTCCATCAAATCAATGGATTCCGGTAATTCGGTGCCTTCCTCGGCGGCCTGCTTCTCGGTGTCCTCAAGAAAGCGGGCCAGATCGACGGCCGGTAGCAGGGCGGTGGGGCCATTGCTGCCTTCCACCAGAAGCCATTTCGGTTCCGATTTCAGGGCTTTCTTGGCTTCTTCAAGGGTGAGCGCGCGCTCGGTTCGAAGAATATTCCGTTCCATGATGGCGCCAACCGAAACCCGCCTCAGTGCCTGGATAACGGGGGAATTCTGGTAGCTCAGGCCCTGGCTCTTGAGGATGGTCAGGAATAGCGATTTCTTGCCGAAAGCTTCGCTGGTTACCAGGCTGGCGGTAGTAATCATCAGCATGCCTGGCAGTATGATGTTCGGGTTCCGGGTGAGCTCCATCAGCGCCATCAAAGCCGCCAGTGGCGCCTGCAGCACGGCGCCCATCATCGCCCCCATACCCAGCATGGCGTAAAACCCCACCGATGAGGCAATGTCCGGGAACATCTGGGCGCCGATCAGGCCCATGGCGCCGCCCAGGGTGGCGCCCATGAAGATGGTGGGGCCGATAACACCGCTGGGCATACCCAGTCCAATGGACAATCCGGTGATGACCAGCTTGGCGCTGCCCGCGCCGATCAGTAACCAGAATCCGAGTTCACCGTGAATGGTTTCGCTCACCGTATCGTAGCCGATGCCCATGGTTTCCGGGATGACCAGGGCGAAGGGCACCATCAACAGGCCGGCCACGGCAATTCGTAGCAACACCGGGCGGTGATGGTAACGGCCCATACTGTCTACCAGTTGGATAAATCCGGCCGCTGCGATGCCGATAATAACGGCAATGGCGAGAATCCAGGGGATCTCCAGCAGTGAATTCATGGTCAGAGCCGGGACACTGAACGCCGGTTCGGTGCCATAAACCGCCTGGGTGACGATGGCAGCGCTGACCGCGGCCAGGATGATCGGAGTGAAGCCGGCAATGGTGTATTCCATCATCACCACTTCCATGGCGAAAATCACGCCGGAGATGGGAGTGTTGAAGGAGGCGGAAATGGCAGCGGCACAACCGCAGGCGACCAGCGTACGAATGCTGTTGTTGGGCAGCCGCATCCATTGCCCGAGCAGGCTGGAGAAGGCCGCGCCCAGATGGACGGCGGGCCCCTCCCGGCCGGCGGATTGCCCGGTAATGACCGTGGTAACGCCGGAAACAAACTGAACCATGGCGCTGCGGAAGGAGATGTAGCCCTGATGGTAGTTCAGCCGCTCCATGATATGAACGATGCCGACTTTGCGATCGTGCAGGGCGAGTTTGTGCAACAGCAGCCCCAGCCCCAGAGCCCCCGCCAGTGGCAGAAGACCGCGGGTGAGCAGATCCAGCTCTTCGAAACTCTCTGAGCCCTGGCCCGGCAGGAAATGCTCCAGTGGCCATTCAATAGCGAGTCGGAAAAGCAGGATCACGCCGCCGGTCACAATGCCGGACAGCAGGCCAAGAACCGCCAATTGCGGTAAGGCATCAACGCCGGAGAGCTTCCGCCGGAATACGGGGATCAGATTCTCGGTAATCTGTTGCCTGATGCTACGCATTGGCGGGGTGTTCCGGTTGGAGTGTCGGGATCATCAGCAGATTTCTGACAACATTGTAACGGCGGGCCCGCAGGCTGCAATAAGTCCTTGGTTTATCATGTTAGACTACGTGCCCTGACTTCCCAATTCTGTCCAGACCACGTTGGAGATAAGAGTGATTAAAGTAGGCATCGTCGGCGGAACCGGATACACGGGTGTAGAGCTGTTGAGAATTCTGGCTGTCCACCCGGAAGCAGAGGTTATCTGCATCACCTCGCGATCGGAAGCGGGTATGCCCGTGGCCGATATGTATCCCAACCTGCGAGGCCATTTTGACCTTGAATTCTCCGAGCCCGACGCATCGGTGCTGGCGAGCTGTGATCTGGTGTTTTTTGCCACGCCGCACGGCGTTGCCATGCGCATGGTTCCGGAATTGATGGCCTCAGGTGTTCGCGTGGTCGACCTGTCCGCGGACTTCCGCCTGAAAGATCTTGATACCTGGGCAAACTGGTATGGCATGCCCCACGAGAGTGCCGGCTGGGCCGAAAAAGCGGTTTATGGCTTGCCCGAGGTGGCGCGCGAGGCCATTCGTGACGCTCAGCTGGTTGCGAATCCAGGGTGTTATCCGACAGCCGTGCAGTTGGGATTCCTGCCGTTGCTGGAGCAGGGCCTGGTCAATCCGGCAAGGCTGATAGCCGATGCCAAGTCTGGCGCCAGCGGTGCCGGCCGGCAGGGCAAGATTGGCATGCTTCACGGTGAGATAGGCGAGAGTTTCAAGGCCTACGGCGCTTCCGGGCATCGGCATTTGCCGGAGATTCGCCAGGGCCTCATGGCCGCTGCAGGGAAAGGCGTTGGCGTTACCTTTGTGCCGCACCTGATACCGATGATTCGCGGTATTGAAGCCACGCTCTATGCCGAGCTCGATAACCCTCAGGATTTTGACCGCCTTCAGGCGCTGTATGAGGCGCGTTATAAAAATGAGCCGTTCGTTGATGTCATGCCGTTCGGCAGTCATCCGGAGACCCGCAGTGTTCGTGGTGCCAATCATTGCCGGATGGCATTACACCGCCAGGAAGACAGTAATATCGTGATTGTGTCATCGGTGATCGACAACCTGGTAAAAGGCGCCGCCGGCCAGGCGGTTCAGAATATGAATATCATGTTCGGCCTGGATGAAACCATGGGGCTGAACGCTCCGGCTCTGCTGCCGTGAGGTCGGGCCGTGAGTGATCCTCGAAAACCGGCGGATGAATACGTTGTTATCCGCCATCGGCCAGGTTACCGGTTACGTCGCAGCCTGATTCTGCTGGCATTTACCGTCATCGCCGCCGTGGCAGGATATGCCGCTGGGCTTGCCCAGGGAGGCTTCCGTTTCAGCTCGGCGGAGGCGTCTGCCGAGCAGCTGGTGGAGGAGGTAGAAAACCTTCGGGAGCAATACCGGGAGGCACGTCAGGGGTTGGTGAATCTCGAACGTGGGCGCGCGATCGATGAACAGGCACTGCGGGAGGCACGAAACACGATTGTCGGCCTGGAAACCCGCATCCTGGAGCTGGAGGCGGATCTTACCTTCTACCGCAATATCATGGCGCCCTCGGAAACCAGCAAGGGCCTGCAGGTGGACAGTTTTACGCTGAGCCCGGCCAGGGAGTCTGGTGTTTTCGATTTCAAAATGGTGCTGACTCAGGTTGGCAACAACAAGAGCTATATTTCGGGTCTGGTGGCCGTAAATGTCATCGGTCGTCTGGATGGCGAGAAAGAGGTGATTGCGCTGAGAGATCTGTCGGATGAGATTGATGATCTGGGCGTGAAATTCCGGTTCCGCTACTTCCAGGATGTGGAGGGCAGCCTGCGCCTGCCTGAGAGCTTTGAACCCTATGAGATTCAGGTCGTTGCCCAGGCGGAGGGCCGCAAGGCATCCCAGGCTGAACGAACCTTTGATTGGAAAGATTTAACGGAGAACTGAGATGCTTGGCAAGAAAAAGCAGAAACCCCGCCGTTCCCCCGGCCATTTTGACACCCTGATTTCCGGCAAGACCACCGTTGAGGGCGACGTTCATTTCTCCGGTGGTCTTCACGTGGATGGCACCATCAAGGGCCGGGTTGTGGCCGAAGAAGGCTCCGATGCGGTGGTGCGTTTGTCAGAGGTGGGGGAAATCGTTGGCGACGTCGTGGCTCCCCATATCATCATCAATGGCAAGGTAAAGGGTGACGTGCATGCCTCTGCCCACCTCGAGCTGGCAGAGAAAGCGGTTGTTACCGGCAATGTCTATTACCAGTTGATTGAGATGGCCATGGGCGCCTCGGTCAACGGCAATCTGGTGCGCAAGGATGAAACCAGTGGTTTGCTGACGCATGAGCAAAAGCAGCCAGAGAGTTCAATCGCAGGTGAAGATGAGGACAAGTCCGAATAGTTGATTGTTTTAGTCAGGAATACCATAATTTCCTGACAGCAATATCATGCCGGAGGCAGACTTTGAGTGTAGTTCAGCAACAAATGGCCACGCCGTTGTTTTTCACCGACAACGCAGTCGCAAAGGTGCGTGAGTTGATCGAGGAGGAGGAAAATCCCGATCTCAAGTTGCGTGTCTTTGTCACAGGCGGCGGCTGCTCCGGTTTCCAGTACGGCTTCTCGTTTGATGAAAGTCAGGAAGAAGATGACACCGTCATAGAACGGGATGGGGTCAAGCTGCTGGTGGATTCAATGAGCTATCAGTATCTGGTGGGCGCGACTATCGACTATCAGGAAGGGCTGCAGGGTTCACAGTTTGTCGTTCAGAACCCCAATGCGAGTTCGACCTGCGGTTGCGGCAGCTCATTTTCCATCTGAATCAGGGTGGATAAATTGCGCCCAGTATTCTCTCGCCCGAAGCGCCGGTGACTTCGGGCACGTTGCCCGGTAACTGAAGGATGGTTTGTCGGGCCAGCCAGGCGAACGCCACCGGCTCTACCCACTGAGGGTCAAGACCAAGATCCGCCGTGGTGTGTAGTGCGGCAGACCCAAGGCCTACCTTGAGCTCTCTCATCAGTAATCGATTGAAGGTGCCACCACCACAGGCATACACGGCCATGTCCGCATTTTCCTGTGGTAACTGCTGGAGAATGGTGGTCACGGTCAGTTGCAGCAGGGTTCTCTGCACGTCCTCGGCGGGTATCTCGTCGAAACGTTGAAGATGTGTGCGCACCCAGTCGATGTTGAAACGCTCTTTGCCCGTACTTTTCGGAGCTGGTTTGCTGAAGTAGGCGTCTGACAGCATGCTGGCAAGCAGTTCGGAATGGGTCGCGCCCTCACTGGCCATGTGGCCGTCTTCATCAAAATGCCGCCCGGTCTGGTCCAGGCACCAGGCGTCCAGCAGGGCATTGGCCGGGCCGGTATCGAAGCCGACGGCCGGCTTTCTCGATCCGGCCGGCAGCCAGGTGATATTGGCAATGCCACCGAGATTTAGAATGCATCTATCCTGAGTGGGTGAGGCAAAGAGCCAGCGATGAAAAGCGGGTACCAGGGGAGCGCCCTGTCCGCCGGAGGCAATATCCCGGCTGCGGAAATCGGCAACTGTACTGATCCCCAGGCGTTCGGATAGCCACGCGGCATTGCCGATCTGAAGGGAAAAGGGCGCATTGCCGGCTGGTTGGTGGCGAATGGTCTGGCCGTGGCTGCCGGCGGCCCGTATCTGTTTTGGGTTAATTCCCGACTGTTTAATCAGTTGGGCACCGGCTTCCGCAAAATGCTGGCCAACCAGGGTATCCAGTTCGCCCAGCTCATCCGGGTCTGCCTGGTTGCGTGTTGCCAGCAGTAACCGCTGGCGTAGTGCGTCGGCATAGGGTAGAGAGACGGTTTCGTGGACGGCCAGGCTGTTCGTGTCGAAAGACACCAGCACCGCATCAACTGCGTCCATGCTGGTGCCAGACATCAGGCCTAGCCAGTAGTCCATGCTTAGTTATCCGAGGCCAGAGCCAGCTGCTGATTGCTTTCGCGGAACACGTTGAACTGTGCCAGGCGCTGTTCGGTGAACTTCTGGAACCTTGCCATCTCGCTGTCCGGCACCGGCTTGGCGTCGGGGAGTTTTACCGTTCTTGAGTTTCTCGGCGCACCGTTGATCCGGAATTCGTAATGCAGGTGGGGTCCAGTCACCATGCCGGATGAGCCGACGTAGCCAATGGTTTCGCCCTGCTTGACCCGGGTACCATTCTTGATGCCTTTGCCCAGTCGGCTCATATGTGCGTAAAGCGTTGTGATATTGTCGCCATGCTGCAGTACCACCGTCCGGCCGTAGCCGCCTTTCCAGCCAGCGAACTTCACCCGGCCGCTGCCGGCTGCCTTGATTGGGGTCCCCGGAGGTGCGGCATAGTCGGTACCTTCGTGTGGGCGAACCACATCGAGAACCGGGTGGCGACGTTGCAGGTTGAAGGGCGAGGAAACGCGGGCGTTGATCGGCACTCTCAGGAAGGCCTTGCGCATGCTCTTGCCGTCGGGTGAATAGTAGTCACTTTCTCCGTTCGCATCGGTATATAACAGCGCAAGGTTATCTTCTCCCCGGTTGATAAAGCGGGCAGAGAGAATTCGGCCGGTATCAAACTTTTCGCCATCAATATAAAGCTCTTCGTAAACCACTTCGAAGCTGTCGCCTTTTCTGACATCGTATACAAAGTCGATGTCCCAGCCGAAAATGCCGGCCAGTTCCATCGTCAGGCGATCATTCAGGCCGGCGTCTCTGGCTGAGAGGTATAAAGACCCGTCGATAACGCCTGCGGCGAATGCCGGTCTGGCTTCAGGTTCGCGAACGACGGTCTCACCAAGAAAGCCATCCTCCGTGCGCGCGATTTTGAGGGACTCCAACAAAGAGCGCTGGAGTTCAATCGCAACCAGTTCGCCCTCGGAGTTCACGCCGAACCGGATATCCTCGCCGGCATAAAGGCGTTGGAGCTTGTCGGCCTCGCCGTCACCGTGAATCACCGAAAGCATCAGGCCGTCGTTAAATCCGGCTTTCCGGAACAACGTGGAGAGTGTATCGCCAGATTTAATGGTGAATTCTTGCCACTGAATATCAGGCTCGGGTGCAACGTCTGCCTGAGCTGTCATTGGTTGGCTTTGGCTTTCAGTTGTTTGGCTTGTTGTCTCAGCCTCCGGAGCGGCGGCTTGGGTGCTGGCTTCCTGTGAGGATGCCCCGGAAATCAGGCCCTGCTCCAGGTCGACGGTGTAGCTCATCCGCTTGGCTTCAACGTCTGCGCTTGGGCTCATCAGGACAGCAGCAGAGACGATCACCGTGGCGGCTGCCGCCAGGGTAATGTGTGTTTTGGGGAATGTTTTCAGCACGTGGCTCACCCGTTTTAATCGGTAATCCAGTAATTTGTACCGGCTTATTAAAGCGTCAGGTCAAGTATAGACCAACAGAGTACCGCATATAACAGAATTGCGACAGTGTCCAACATTACAGTCGAGCGGCTGTGCTGGTCGTACAAACTGCGCTGCCGCTGCTATAATCCCGGGCTTTTCATGCTCTGACTGGTCGTTTTCTGAGCATTTCTACTGTACCAAGGGTGCCGGTAACTCACAGATTTCTTTTGTAGACCTCTGTAACCGGCTCCCGCTTTATTGTCACAGACGGGGTGAGGGGTTCATGGCATCAATAGATGAAGCGCTGGCGATTATCAAACGGGGTATTGATGAGCTGATTCCAGAGGAAGACCTGGTTGAAAAGCTGAAAGAAGGTCGGCCGCTGCGAGTGAAGGCCGGCTTCGACCCAACCGCACCAGACCTGCACCTCGGCCACACGGTGCTTATAAACAAACTGCGTCAGTTCCAGGACCTTGGGCACGAAGTTATTTTCCTGATTGGTGACTTTACCGGCATGATCGGTGACCCCACAGGAAAGAGTGCTACCCGGCCTCCGCTTACTGAAGATCAGGTGCGCGACAATGCGATTACCTATAAAGAGCAGGTGTTCAAGATTCTGGATCGGGAAAAAACCCGGGTTGTCTTCAACTCCGAGTGGATGAGCAAGATGACAGCGGCGGATATGATTCGCCTGGCCGGGCAATATACGGTTGCCCGTATGCTTGAGCGCGATGACTTTACCAAGCGCTATCGTTCCGAGCAGCCAATCGCTATTCATGAATTCCTCTATCCTCTGGTGCAGGGCTACGACTCAGTGGCGCTGGAAGCTGATATTGAGTTGGGTGGCACTGATCAGAAGTTCAATCTTCTGATGGGGCGGATTCTGCAAAAGCATTACGGCCAGAAACCGCAGGCCATCCTGACCGTCCCTATCCTTGAGGGGCTGGATGGTGTCCAGAAGATGTCCAAGTCTCTCGGTAACTATGTGGGGGTCAGCGACTCCCCGGGGGAGATGTATACCAAGCTGCTTTCCATGCCAGATGAGTTGCTGTGGCGCTACTTCGAGTTGCTCAGTTTCCGGCCGATGGCTGAGATCGAGCACTTCAAGGCCGCGGTTGCCGGCGGCGAAAACCCTCAGGACTATAAGAAGGTGCTCGCTGAAGAGTTGATTACCCGCTTCCATGATGAGGAGGCTGCAAAGACGGCTCATAAGTCGGCGGGTAATCGGGTTGCTCTCGGTGAGATTCCGGACAACGTACCGGTCGTGGAGGTTTCGCTGGAAGGTCAGGGTGAGATTCCGATGCCTGCGGTTCTGCGTCTTGCTGGTCTGGTGAAGAACGGTGCTGCGGCGCGTGACGTACTTGGGCGTGGAGCGGTTTATGTGGATGGCCAGCAGTTTGAGGGGCAGCGCATGTTCGTAGCAGGAGATGAGTGTGTCATCCAGGCGGGTAAAAAGAAGATTGCCCGGGTGATAATTGTCGAGTGATTTTCGTGGCGTTTTGGCCAATCTGAATTTTTTTCAGATTGGCCGTTGACTCCTCGGCTGAGGTCTGTAGAATGCGCATCTCGCTTGAGGGGCAGGCCACTGAAAAGAGGCAAAGCCTGAGCGATAACTGCTTGAAAGCGCTGAAGAAAATGTTTCAGAAAAACTTCAGAAAGCGGTTGACAGGAAGGCGGTTCAGTGTAGAATGCGCACCTCGAAACAGGCAGTAAGCCGGAGAGTTTTTCGGCGGTTTTCGGAAGCGAAAACAGCGAAAAATAAACGGTTGACAGGGCAGCGGAACGATGTAGAATACGCGGCCTTGATTGGGCAACAGCTCAAACGCTCTTT